>DATGXR010000351.1:0-2006 GCA_035298825.1 Bacteroidota bacterium | reverse complement strand
TCAACAGAACCGGGATTGATAAGACGCCTGCTATAATTGCAGTCCACTTGACGATGTTGAGCATTGCTTTCATGAAAATAAAATGATAGAGGAAGCTCGGATTGATCGGTTGTACTCCGGTACAGCGCAAACGCAAATGTGACACAGGTGTCTGCGTACTGTACCGGGTTGTGATTGCGTCAAAAAGATACGCATTTTTTACTCTTGCACCAATAAAAAAAGCCCGTCGATAGAAAAAATCCGTCGACGGGTTTTTATTTTCACGCGGCGCAACAGCATGTGCAAATCCTGGATGCGCTCGTTACGTTCAGGCGCGACGCGTGCAGATGCGCTCGCCACATTCAGATGCGACGCGTGCATCTGAATGGGCGGCCGGAGTGTCAGAGATAATATTTCTTCACATACTCCGACACCATGCGGTGCGTGTTGTATTGCGGTACAAGCGTCGCGATCGCGCGACGCACGCGCTTGATCCACTGCACGGGAATGTTGCGCGAGTTGCGTGCGTAAAATTCCGGAATGATCTGGTGTTTGATCACGTCGTACAGGAATTGCGAATCCTGTTCGTCCTGCACGTGCTCCGATGCCGGCTGCTCGTCGCCTCCGATGGACCATCCGTTCGTGCCGTCGTACGCTTCGCGCCACCATCCGTCCATGATGCTGCAATTGAGTCCGCCGTGTATCGAAATCTTCTGTCCGCTTGTGCCGCTGGCCTCGAGCGGACGGCGGGGATTGTTCAGCCAGACGTCTGCGCCGGAGACAAGATACCGGGCAACATTGATGTTGTAGTTTTCAAGGAAGATGACTTTCCCGAAGAGCTGGGGATGCTTCGTGAGATCGACGATGCGCTGGATGAACTTCTTGCCTTCGTCGTCGCGCGGATGCGCCTTGCCGGCGAAGATCAGCTGCACGGGCTGCTTCATATCGTTGAAGAGCTCGAGCGTGCGTTCAAAATGCGTGAAGAGCAGGGGAGCGCGCTTGTATGTCGCAAAGCGCCGCGCAAAGCCGATCGTGAGCACATCGGGATTCAAAATTGTTTCGAACGAGTTCAGACCGTTGCCGTAGCGCGCATGCTGTTGCTGCATTGTATGCCGCGCAAATTCGACGAGCGTTCGACGCAGCCGGTACCGGAGCGCCCAAAGCTCCTCATCCGAAATATTTTTTACACTCACCACCTTCTGCCACACCGACGGCTCGAGGAAGTGCTCGTCCCATGCAACACCGAGCTTGCCGGTCCAGAATGCGTCCGTGACCGGATTTGACCATCCCTTGACGTGCACGCCATTTGTGATTGCGCCGATCGGCACCTTTTCGACCGGCGTGTTGGGATAGAGCGGCTTCCACATATCGCGGCTCACATGTCCGTGCAACTGACTCACACCATTGGCCGAACGCGACATCTTCAGCGCGAGCACCGTCATTGTAAAGGGCTCGTGCGGGTCGGCGGGATGAATGCGTCCGAATCCCATCAACTGGTCGATCGACATTTTCATTTCGTTGACCTTCTGCCCGAACGCATATTCGAACAGATCGCGATTAAAGCGGTCGTGTCCGGCCGGAACCGGCGTATGCGTCGTGAAGGCGCAGCGTTTCGTCACCGAGGCCACCGCCGCATCGAGCGGCTGATGATTCGCGATCTGTTCGCGCAGCAATTCGAGTGTCAGGAACGCCGAGTGGCCTTCGTTCATATGATAGACCGAAGGCGTGACGCCGAGCGCGCGAAGCATGCGCACACCGCCGATGCCGAGCACGATCTCCTGTGAAATACGCGTCGTCGAATCGCCGCCGTACACATGCGCGGTGATGTCGCGGAATCGTTCCTCGTTCTGCGGAAGGTTCGTGTCGAGCATGAAGAGCGTGCTGCGTCCGACCATCAGCTTCCAGGCCGCAACCTTCACGATGCTGAATCCGATTTGTATGCTGATCGTCACCGGAGCGCCGTGCGCATCTGTCACAAGTTCGATGGGAAGCTTGCGTGCATCGGCCGCAACGTATTGTTCCTGCTG
>DATGXR010000350.1:0-11476 GCA_035298825.1 Bacteroidota bacterium | reverse complement strand
ATCGTCGGACCCTCGGGCGCGGGAAAGAGCACGCTGCTGCATATTCTCGGGCTGCTCGATCGGCCGAACCAGGGTGAACTCATTTTCGAGGGCGAACAGGTCTTCGCACTCAAGGATGAAGCGCTGGCGCAGCTCAGAAATAAAAAAATCGGTTTCGTCTTTCAGTTCCATCATCTGCTCCCTGAATTTTCGGCACTCGAAAACGTGATGATGCCTGCGCTGATTGCGGGGCAGACCATTCATTCGGCCACGGGCAGGGCCCGGCAGCTCCTGATCGATGTCGGCGTGGCGCATCGCGCGCAACACAAACCGAACGAACTCTCGGGCGGCGAACAGCAGCGTGTCGCCGTTGCACGCGCGCTTATGAACGCGCCCAAGCTCATCCTTGCCGACGAACCGTCGGGCAATCTTGATACCGAAAACGCCTCCGCGCTGCATCAGATGATCTTCGAATTGCGCAACAAATACAATCAAACGTTTGTTATAGTCACACATAATAAAGAACTTGCCGATATGGCCGACCGCGAGATCATGGTCGTTGACGGCTCGATCGACCATCACCATAACGGATAGAGGCGGCGGTTCTGTCAACATTCACAACAGGAGTCCTTATGCGAAGGCGAGTGCTAGCAGCGGTATTCTGTGCCATTCTTTCAACCATTTCAATCACGGCCATGCCAAAACAACCGACAACACAAATCGACATCCCCTATGAGAAGTTCACGCTCGCGAACGGACTGACCGTTATTGTCCACGAGGATCATAAGGCGCCGATCGTCGCGGTGAATATCTGGTATCATGTGGGATCGAAGAACGAAAAACAGGGCAAGACGGGATTCGCACATCTGTTCGAACATCTCATGTTCAACGGAAGCGAAAACTTCGACGACGATTATTTCCAGGCTCTTGAACGCGTCGGGGCGACTGATCTGAACGGCACGACGAGCGAGGATCGTACGAATTATTTCCAGAATGTTCCGACCTCGGCGCTGGACCTCGCCATGTGGATGGAATCGGACCGCATGGGACACATGGTGGGCGCCATCTCGCAAAAGAAGCTGGACGAGCAGCGCGGCGTGGTGCAGAACGAAAAACGCCAGGGCGAGAACGAGCCGTATGCCGTTACCGAGGAACTCGTGACGAAGGCGACATTCCCCGCCGGTCATCCGTATTCGTGGACCGTGATCGGATCGATGGCGGATCTGAACGCCGCTTCGCTTGACGATGTGAAGGAATGGTTCCGCCAGTATTACGGACCCTCGAACGCGGTGCTCGTGCTTGCGGGCGACATCGATGTGAAGACGGCGCGCGAGAAGGCGGAAAAATACTTCGGCGATATTCCACCCGGACCGCCCATCGCGCATTTCAACGCATGGATTGCAAAGCGCACGGGGGAACAACGGCAGCAGGTGCAGGATCGTGTGCCGCAGGCGCGCATTTATAAAGTGTGGAACATTCCGCAGTCCGGTACTGAAACGGAAACGTGGCTCGATCTTGCAAGCGACGTGCTTGCCTCATCGAAAGTCTCGCGCCTCTACAAGCGACTTGTGTACGACGACCAGATCGCGACGGCGGTGAGTGCGGGACTCGATTCGCGCGAGATCGCCGGACAGTTCGTCATCACCGCCACGGCGAAACCTGGTGGCGATCTGAAAAAGATCGAGCAGGCGATCGACGAGGAACTCGCGAAATTCATAAAATCCGGTCCCACCGAAAAGGAACTGGAACGCGTCAAGACGCAATATGAAGCCGGGTTCATACGCGGGATCGAGCGCATCGGCGGCTTCGGCGGCAAGTCCGATATTCTTGCGAAGAACCAGGTCTTCCACAACGATCCGGAATTTTATAAGACGTACCTGCAACGAGTGCAGTCGGCGACAACATCGCAGCTGCAGCATGCGGCGAAGGAATGGCTGAGCGACGGCGTGTATGTGCTCGAAGTGTATCCGTTCCCGCAATACACGAAAAGCGAAACAGGCGCCGACAGGAAGGCGTTGCCGGCGGTGGGAGCTCCTCCGACGGCGAAGTTTCCAAAACTCGAACGGGCCACACTCTCAAACGGATTGAAGGTCGTGCTTGCAGAGCGCACCGCGATTCCCACGGTCGATGTGGATCTGATCGTCGATGCGGGCTATGCGGCCGATCTTGGGATTGCGCCAGGCACGGCAAGCATGACAACGGATATGATCGGAGAGGGAACCGCCAAACGAACGTCGCTGCAGATCAGCGAGGAATTGGGAATGCTCGGCGCGTCGTTCGGCAAGGGATCGAATCTCGATGTGACGTACGTGTCGATGTCGATGCTGAAAAAAAATCTTGATGCGTCGCTCTCCCTCTATGCGGACCTCGTGTTGAATCCGACGTTTCCCCAGGAAGATTTTCTTCGCACGCAGAAACTGAAGATTGCGCGCATCCAGCGCGAGAAGGCCACGCCGGTGCAAATGGCGCTGCGCGTGCTGCCGGGACTGATGTACGGCAAGGACCATGCCTACGGCAATCCAATGACGGGCTCGGGCACGGAGGAGTCGATACAGAAGATGACGCGCGCCGATCTCGTGAAATTCCACACGACCTGGGTGAAACCGAACAACGCAACACTCGTGGTCGTGGGCGCAACGACGATGAAGGAAATGCTGCCGAAACTCGAGGCGCTCTTCAAGGGCTGGAAGCAGGGCTCTGTGCCGGCCAAAAGCGTGAAGACGATCGATCTTCCGAAGACGGCCGCGGTGTACGTGATCGACAAGCCGGGCGCCGAACAATCGCTCATCCTGGCCGGACATGTGGCAACGCCCAAGGCGAATCCGGAAGAAGTCGCGACAATCACGATGAACAATATTCTGGGCGGACTCTTTACTTCGCGCATCAACATGAATCTGCGCGAGAACAAACACTGGACGTACGGCGCATCGACAATGATGCGCGATGCGCGCGGACAGCGGCCGTTCATCTGTTACGCGCCCGTACAAACGGACAAGACGAAAGACGCGATCACTGAAATCATCGCGGAGATTCGCGGGATACAAAACGGCAATCCGGTGAGTGCCGACGAACTGCAGAAGGCGCAAAAAAGCCAGACGCTCGAACTGCCGGGATCCTGGGAAACGAACGGGGCCATTGCGAACACGATCGTCGAGCTCGTTCAATTCGGTTTACCCGACGATTATTACGACACCTATCCGTCGAAGGTGAACGCCCTGAAGGGCGAAGCGATCACTGCGGCGGCCAGGTCGGTGCTGCATCCCGACAATCTTGTCTGGGTTGTGGTGGGCGATAAATCGAAGATCGAAGACAGCCTCAAGGGACTGAATCTGGGAGAAGTCCGAACGCTGACTGTCGAATAACACCGCTTGTTTGTCCGGCGGCTGAGATCGCCGCGCATTGACGCTGTATCACAGAGTCCGGTATCCGCACAACGAGCGGCGCCGGACTCTTTATTTTTCGGATGCGGCCGGGCCGCGTTGATTTCACGGCGCGATCGTTGTTTTGAACACACACAGATCGTTGTTTTTGAAAACAAAAAAGGGTATATTTGTTATCCGAAAAAAATATGGTTGCCGACAATATCCGACATATTCTTGATGGTGTAGAGGCCGCCTGTCTTCGTTTGGGGAGAAGCCCGGATTCAGTCAGACTGATTGCCGTGGGTAAAACATTTTCCCCCGAAACAATCCGCGAAGCAGTCGATGCCGGAATTGCCGATATCGGCGAAAATTATGTGCAGGAGGCGGTCGGCAAGCGCAGCGCGTTGGACGATGCGCGTATCCGATGGCATTTTATCGGACACCTGCAGACGAATAAAGTCAAATACATCGCCGAGTGGGTCGCGATGATCCAATCGGTCGACAACATTCGCTGCGCGCAGGAGATTCAGAAACATGCGGCTCGGCTCGGACGATCGATCGACGTGCTTGTCGAAGTGAACACAAGCGCCGAGGCCACGAAATTCGGCGTGAAGCCCGACGAAGCTGTCGCGTTTGTGAAATCGCTCTCCGATCTGCCCAATGTCAACATCAAGGGACTGATGACGATCGGACCGTTCACCGACAATGCCGATGAATCGAGAGCATCGTTCCGAACGCTGAAGCGGCTCATCGACGAAATCAATGCCGGACGCGAAGAACCGCTGACGGAACTCTCGATGGGCATGACACACGATTATCCGATCGCCCTTGAAGAGGGAGCAACAATGATACGCATCGGCACCGCGATCTTCGGGTCGCGTGTGAAATCTGTCATCACCCCGCTGTCGCCCCGGTCATAAACACACACGTGCGACGGCACCAACGAATGAGGTTGATATGACGCTGACGCCGCTTGATATCAAGAAGCAGGAATTTAAACGCGTGCTGAGGGGATACGATGCCGTCGAGGTCAATTCGTTTCTCGAAATGGTGTCGGTTGAATTTGCCGATGCGCTCAGACAGGCGAAAGAAATGAAGGAACGCCTGACGGAAGCCGAAGTGTTGCTTCGCGATTTCCGCCAGAAGGAGCGGGATCTTCAACAGGTGTTGATGCAGGCCCAGGAAACCGGCGCCCGATCGATCGAGCATGCACGGCGCGAGGCCGAGCTTGTGATGGGCGATGCCGAACTGAAGGCGAATCAGATCATCGAGCGGGGCAGGGGTGAAGCCGCGCGGTTCAAAGAGGAAGTGTTGACGCTCCGCGCGCGCAAGGATACACTCATCAGCCGCCTGAAGGTGCTGCTGAATTCGGAACTCGAATTGATCAAGGCGCTTGAAGCCGAAGAAGACGACGTGCAGAAGGACCCGGGCAGAGGCACGGGCAAAGTGAACTTCCAGGTCGACGATATACTCAAAAAATTGTAAACACCGATACCCATGTCCCCACTCAGAAATCAGATCAACGACGCGATTCAATTCATCCGCACGCGCACACAGGCCGTTCCCAGTGTCGGCATCATCCTCGGAACGGGTCTGGGCGGACTGGTCAAGGAAATACAGGTGGAGACGGTGATCGACTACGGGATGATCCCGCATTTTCCGATCTCGACGGTGGAGTCGCATCAGGGGAAACTGATCTTCGGAACGCTCGGCGGCAAGAGCGTGGTCGCGATGCAGGGACGGTTTCATTACTACGAGGGATACACAATGCAGCAGGTGACGTTCCCCGTTCGAGTGATGAAATTTTTGGGAATTTCGACGCTGTTGATTTCGAACGCCGCCGGCGGGATGAATCCGCATTTCGCCAAAGGCGACGTGATGATGATCACCGACCACATCAACCTCCTCGGCGACAATCCGCTCATCGGCGCAAACGACGACGAGCTCGGGCCTCGTTTTCCCGATATGTCCGAACCGTATTCGAGGGAATTAGGCGCCATCGCCGAACGGGTTGCGATCGAAAACGGCATCAGACTTCAGAAGGGTGTGTTCGTCGCCGTGTCGGGACCGAATCTGGAAACGCGCGCCGAATACCGTTTCCTGCGCGGCATCGGAGCCGATGTCGTTGGAATGTCGACGGTGCCCGAGGCGATTGTGGCGGCGCATATGAGCCTGCGCACGCTCGGATTTTCGATCATCACGGATGAATGTTTCCCCGACGCATTGAAGCCTGCGGAGCTCGACGAAATCATTCGCGTGGCGAACGCGGCCGAACCGAAGCTCACGACGATCATGAAAAATGTCGTGGCCGCACTCTGAGCGGAAACATCCGGAGCCCGGTATGTGTTATACTATGTCAGGGTTTTTTAAAAGTGTCATCTGAACGAAAAAGGGAAAAGATGTTTAAAGAGTTGACCGACAAAATCAGTTATTCCGACGTCGAGAAAAATATCCTCGCGTTCTGGGATGCAGCGCATGTATTCGAGGAAAGTATCGCTTCGCGCGAGGGAAAACCTCTCTACACATTTTTCGAGGGACCGCCCACGGCCAACGGCAAGCCGGGGCTTCATCATATCATGGCCCGTACGCTGAAGGATGCTGTCTGCCGGTATAAGACGATGCAGGGGTTCCAGGTGTTCAGGAAGGCCGGATGGGATACGCACGGCCTGCCGGTTGAAATCGAAGTCGAGAAACAGGTCGGCATTACGCATAAGGACGAGATTGTCGCATACGGCGTCGAGAAGTTCAACGAGGATTGCCGAAAATCAGTCTGGAAATATAAGACCGAATGGGAACAGATGACCCGCGAAATGGGCTACTGGGTCGATCTGGGTCATCCGTACGTGACGTTCCACAACGAATATATCGAATCGATCTGGTGGGCGCTGCAGAGATTTTTCGACGAAGGGATGATGTATCGCGGCCACAAAATCCAGCCGTACTGCCCGCGATGCGAAACTCCGTTGTCGTCGCATGAAGTGGCGCAGGGCTACAGGGACGTGAAAGATCCCAGCGTCTATGTGAAGATGAAAGTGAAGGGCGATGAGAACACGTCGTTCCTCGTCTGGACGACAACTCCGTGGACGCTGATCTCGAACGTCGGCCTTGCCGTGCATCCGGCCATCGAGTATGTGAAAGTGAATCTGCTTCAGGAAAGCGAGACCGAAGGAGAAAAGCCGCTGCCCACGGGCGAGCGCCTGATCCTCGCCACATCGCGGCTCAGCGTATTGAAGGAGCCGTACGAAATTGTCGCCGAATACAAGGGATCGGATCTGATCGGCATGGAGTACGAGCGCCTGTTCGATTATCATCAGGTCTTCGAGCGTGGATGGTATGTGGTGGGAGCCGAGTTCGTGACGACCGCCGACGGTTCGGGCATCGTGCATATGGCTCCGGCATATGGCGAAGACGATTATCAGGTCGGAAGAAAATATGATTTGCCCACGATCCATCCCGTCGACAAATCGGGACGATTCATGGATGAGGTGACGGACTTCAAGGGAATGTTCGTCAAGGATGCCGATCCTGTCATCATTCAGAATCTCAAGGATCGCAACATCCTCTATAAGCGCGAGCCGTATCTGCACAGCTATCCCCATTGCTGGCGCTGCAGCTCGCCGCTCCTGTATTACGCGCGCAACTCGTGGTACATCAGCACGACGCGCTATGCGAAGAAGATGATTGCGCTGAACAAGGAGATCAACTGGATCCCGGCCGAAGTCGGGGTTGGCAGGTTCGGCAACTGGCTCGAGGAAAACAAGGATTGGGCGCTCTCGCGCGATCGGTACTGGGGCACACCGCTCCCGGTCTGGATCTGCGAAGAATGCGGCGCGCAAAAATGCGTCGGCAGCATGGCGGAGCTTCGCTCCGGACGCAACGTACAGGAAACGCTCGATCTGCATAAACCCGCTGTCGACAAAATCGAGTTCGATTGCGAATGCGGCGGCAGGATGCTGCGCACGCCCGAGCTTATCGATGTGTGGTTCGACTCGGGATCGATGCCATTTGCGCAATGGCATTATCCGTTCGAGAACAAGGAGATGTTCGAAAAATCATTCCCCGCCGATTTCATTTCGGAAGGCATCGACCAGACGCGCGGATGGTTCTATACGCTGCATGCGATCAGTTCGTTCCTGTTCGGCAGGCCGGCATTCAAGAACGTGCTTGTGAACGAGCTGATCCTCGACAAGCAGGGACAGAAGATGTCGAAGACGAAGGGCAACACGGTCGATCCGTTCGCCCTGATGAAGAAATACGGCGCCGACGCCACGCGCTGGTATCTGGTGCACAACAGTCCGGTCTGGCGTCCCACACTGTTCGACGAGGACGGAGTGGCTGAAGTGCAGAGAAAATTTTTCAGCACGCTGGTAAACACATATTCGTTCTTCGCGCTCTATGCGAACATCGACGGCTTCACATACAGCGAAGCGCGCGTGCCCGTGGCTGAGCGCTCCGAGATCGACCGATGGATCCTTTCGTCGCTCAATACGGTGGTCGGCAAGTACATCGACCATATGGATCATTACGATCTGACGAAGGCGTCGAGGGTGGTGAGTGATTTCACGCTCGATCATCTGTCCAATTGGTATGTGCGCCGCAATCGCCGCCGTTTCTGGAAGAGCGAAAAGGGCAGGGACAAGACGGCCGCGTATCAGACGCTGTTCGAGTGTCTTGAAACGATCTCGCGGCTCATGGCGCCGATTGCGCCGTTCTTCGCCGACGAATTGTATAAAAATCTCCACGCAGCCGCGCCGATCCCGGGCGCCGCATCGGTCCACCTTGCGATGATGCCGGTCGTTGAAGCCGAGGCGATCGATCTGGAGCTCGAGCACAGGATGAATCAGGCGATGAAGATCGTTGGTATCGTGCGCGCGATGCGCATGAAATCGAACCTGAAGGTCCGGCAGCCGCTGAGCAAGATCATTCTGCCGGTCGACGACGCGCAGCGCGACGCGATTCGGAAAATGGAAGAAGTGATCCTCGAGGAAATAAACGTTAAGGCAATTGAATTTGTATCCGATGATACAGATATAGTCAGTAAAAAAGCAAAACCCAATTTCAGGACGCTGGGCCAGAAGTTCGGCAAGCAGGTGCAGGGTGTGGCGGCAGGCGTGCGCGACATGACATCGAAGGACGTGTCGGCGCTCCAGAAAAACGGCACATTTGCTCTTGCGGTCAACGGCGGTACGGTGACGATCGCCAAGGAAGATGTCGAGATCATTCATGAAGACATGAAGGGATGGCTTGTTGAATCGGACGGTTCGATGACCGTGGCGCTCGACACCGCGATCACTCCAGAATTGCGCAACGAGGGATTTGCACGGGAGTTTGTGAACCGCGTGCAGAATATGCGGAAGGATTCGGATTTCGATATCACAGACAGGATCGCGATCGGATTCAGCGCGTCACCGGCGCTTGCAACGGCGCTCGAATCCATGCAGGCGTATGTGATGCGCGAAACGCTCTGTGTACAGATGGAAAGCGGGAAAGTGATCGAGGGGGTATCGTCGACCGAAGATGTCAATGGCGAACAGTGTACGATCACAATCGCGCGCATGAAGTGACAGCTGAAGACAGAAGCCGTCTTTCGCGCGCGTCACGCTGCGCGGAGTCGGCACCAACTAATTGCGGGACAACATAACCGGGGAAGGCGCCATGGCGAAAAATCAATCAGCATCTCAGCGAGCGTCGGCAACATCGACGAAGACCGCCAAAAAAAATGTGTCGGCAGGTCCGCCGAAGGCAGTGAAGCCGGCAACGGCACTTAAAAGTGTGAAATCGGCAGCGAAACCTGCCCCGACATTAATGAAGAAAAAAACAGCGAGTGGAACCGTGAGCAAATCAAAGAGCACATACAGCACACGAGAGTTGGATCATTTCAAGAAGATCATTCTTGACAAGCGGAAAGAGATCCTCGAGGAACTCCAGATCCTCAAAGAAAACATGATGGACGTGACGACGGGCGAGTACGAGAATGAGAACTCGGCATATTCGATGCATATGGAGCAGGGAACCGATGCGATGGAACGTGAGAAAACGTTCATGTTCGCTTCACGCGAAGGAAAGTTTTTGAATTATCTCGACGACGCGCTTGTCCGCATCGAAAAGGGGACATACGGACTCTGCATCGAATGTCTCGATACGCCAAAAATGCTCTGCAAGACCTGTCCGCTCATCCCCAAGGAACGCCTTGAGGCTGTGCCGCATGCACAGTTGTGCGTCGAGATTAAAAATCGCAAGGTGCGTGCTTGAAAGTATTGTGGGTGACATTGTGCGTTGTCATTGCAGATCAGGTTAGCAAGCTGGCAGTGAAGGGAATTTCGATTCCGTGGGCGGGCATTTCGTTGAAGGGGGTGCCGATCGGTTCTTCCTATCAGCTGGCGGGCGACTGGGTGCGTCTGACATTCATTGAAAATCCGGGGATGGCCTTCGGCATCGATTTGGGGGGCAAGCTCTATTTGACATTGTTCTCCATTGCGGCGAGCATCGGCATCTTCGCATATCTGTGGTTCGTGCGAAACGAGAAACTCCTGTTCCGGCTCTCGCTTGCGCTCGTGCTTGGCGGTGCGATCGGGAATCTTGTCGACAGGATCTTCTACGGCGTCATCTACGGCGATGGTGGATTGTTCTACGGCAAGGTCGTCGACTTCATCGATGTCGATTTTTTCAATGTCACCCTGTTCGGATATCATCTGCAACGCTTCTGGGTCTTCAACATCGCAGACGCCGCGGTCACAATCGGAGTCATCATCATGCTCCTGTTCCACAGGTCGTTCGTGAAGAACGAAGCAGTGCAGGTCTCCTCCTCCTCGGCCGAGACGCCTTCGGGACCCGCATCCCTGTGAGTGCGACAGATGAACTACGCCGCGCGATGACGTCATGAAAAATCATTACGAACTTACGGTTTCGGCCGGACAGTCCAGAGTGCGTCTCGATGTCTTCCTGACGCGCCATGTCGAAAACGCCACGCGGACAAAAGTGCAGGAAGCGATCGACAACGGCGAAGTGCGCGTGAACAACCAGGTCGTCAAGGCAAGCTACAAAGTGGCGCCGATGGATCTCGTCTCCGTCCACCTCGAGAAACCCGATCTCCCGACAGTCGAAGCTGAAGCCATTCCTCTTGAAATTGTCTACGAAGACGACTACCTTCTTGTGGTCAACAAGCCCCCGGGCATGGTGACGCATCCCGCGTATAAAAATTATTCAGGAACACTCGTCAACGCCCTGATGCATCATACGCGAACGCTCTCGAATCCCGATCCGATGCGTCCGGGCATCGTGCACCGACTCGACAAGGACACATCGGGGTTGCTCGTGGTGGCGAAAGACGAGACGACGCATCATAAGCTGTCGCGTCAGTTCGCCGAGAAAACAAGCGAGCGCGAATATAACGCGATCGCCTGGGGAATTTTTTCAGAGCCCGAAGGAACGATCGAGGCCGCGCTGGGCCGTAGCAAAAAGGATAGGAAAAAAGTCGCGGTGATGGAAGACGGCAAACACGCCGTCACCGAGTATCTTGTGCTCGAGCAGTTCGAATACTGCGCGCTCATTCGGCTCAGACTCCGCACCGGACGCACGCATCAGATCCGCGCTCATCTGGCGCACATCCACCATCCGATCTTCGGAGATCCCACGTACGGGGGACGGGAAATCGTGTCGGGCGGTGTGGACGGGAAGAAAAAGGCCGAGGTGAAAAATCTGCTCGACTGCATCGACCGTCAGGCCCTTCATGCGCGCACGCTCGGCTTCACTCATCCGGCCACGAATGAACGCATGCGTTTCGAAACCGAGCTGCCGGCAGATTTTCAGCGCGTGCTTGACCGTCTGCGTATGCTCCGGAATCAACACAAGTAGGGCGAAGTGCCACTTCGCCCCAGGCGAGGCATCGCTTCGCCCTGCAATTCAATCATTCATTGCATTCCTATGAAAACAAAAACGACTCTCTCCACGCGCGCCATACACGGGAAGAAACTTCACGCCTATAAGGGACCGTTGACGCTTCCGATCTATCAGACCTCGACATACAGGTTCGACACGTCGGATGACGCCGTGCGCTATGCAAACGGCGACGACACGGTCTATGTATATTCGCGCTACCACAATCCGTCAGTCGAGGATGTGGAAGAAAAGATCGC
>DATGXR010000349.1:0-6489 GCA_035298825.1 Bacteroidota bacterium | reverse complement strand
TCATTATTTTCGTCGAAGAAGAGAAATTTCGTTTTCTTGTTTTCGGTTGTGTTCCACACCGTAAATTTGACGGGAGTTGCCGGAGGCGCTCCGAAGAACAATCCGGTCACTGATGTGTCGCTGATATCCGGCGAGAATCGGACTTCATAATCCGCGGGATATGCGATGTTCGTTGTCGTGTACGATGGATCGAGTGCGACATTCGTGATCGTATTCTGCGTGCCCGCGATCCATTTTGTCTGGTCGCCGAGAATGTCGACAGTCGCGTCGTTGAACACATATCCGATCATTCCGTTCACGATCGGCATTTCTTCACCCGCACTGATTACTTTTCTGTCGCTGAACAGGAGCTTGCCAGCGGTTTCATCTATCATCGAGAATGTGGGTGTGTTGCCGGTCTGAAACGGAGTGGGATTCGAAAACGTCACACGATAAGCATGACCGTCGCGCACTGAATCCGGATTGAGAATGCGCATGTCGATATGTCCGGTACCCGGTCCCGCATGAAGAATCTGACCTTCGATCGCTGGCGCCACATATCCCGCAGACGGGGCGCGCGGTGTGACAGTCGCCGTGTTGACATCGAGCTTCACATTCCCGCTCAGATCGGCGCGTATGATTGCCGGCGATTCACTCGGCGTAATGCCCGCCTCCGTTCCGGCTGCCGTGCGCGTATAAAATCCCTGATCGTACGACACGACGGCGTAATAATACGTCTGTCCATTCTGCACATCGGTATCCACAAAGCTGTGGCGGAGTCCGGAGTCCGTGCCGAGATCGAATTTCACGCCGTTGATGTCCAGGGGATGAAGGCCCTTAATAGAATCGACAAGATCATACTGAGCCACGGGCTTGTGAAATGTCGCTTTGCCGTAGGCGTCGGTGATGGTCAGATTTTCGAGGAAACTCGGTTCGGTGCTCTTGTAAATCCGGTAACCCTCAAAATCGAATTTCTGCAGGAACCGATCGAATGAGCGTTCGGCCTTATCATCCCAATACAATGTGACTTTCCTGTCGCCTGCCACCGCAGTGACGATCGGCTTATCGGGCGGCGTGGCAAATGTGTAATTGGCGTTGTAGATCTGTTGAACGGTTTGCTTTCGCCGGACCAGATCATTCTTGTCGATCCCGAACAACAGCGCCATCGAGAAGCGTTCCGTCTGCAGCTGTTTCAGAGGGAAGAGATTGCCGGGGAATCCATTTGTTGGACGGGCGCCGGCAGCAAAATACATTGCGAGATTCACATTGTTTTGCGGAAGCACACTCGCCGGATCGGTCTTCGTCGTGAGCACAGTCCAATTTTGCTCGTCGTCATGGAGCTCGTAAAAATGCACGGGAAAAATCGTGAAGCCGGTCAAACCGATCTGATCAGATTCATCCTTGTCGAGACGGCCGAAGTTGGGTTCGCCCTGCTCAGGCTTGCCGTCGCCTTCCGATCTATCAGGGTCGGGCCCAGTGTATGCGGCGTCATAGGGACCCAGCCCGTCGCTTCCAACATCATTATTCAGCGGCTCACCAGCATCATGGATTCCGTTAGAGTTTACATCGAGATACCCGCGCCAGTTCGCGTTTTCGTCACCTGTCCACCAGTATCCCTGCTGAACTGCGGGAAGATCGTCAAGGCTCTGCAAATTATAGAAGCGTAGAAAATTTTGAACGTTGTAATGTGATTGGATATACGCTTTGATGTTATCGGCGCCCGCTATACGAGTTCCCGCGTCGTTATCACGCAATTCATCCGTAATACCGTCCTGATCGTCATCTACACCATGCGGAGAACCGTCCGCCTTGAATGCAATGCCGGGACTTTCAAGAAATGCATATCCGGCGTAGCCCACAGGCGACCAGTTACCCGGCTGTCCGATCCCGTCGCCGTCGTACGCATACGCGATATCCAATTGCGTATCAAACGCGCCCTGATCGTCGCTCGAATCCTGCGTGCCGCCGATTCCCCAGTCGACGTATTGCGCAAACATTGTTTTCGTATGGTCGGCCTTTGCAATATTCGTGATCTCATAATACCAGAAGATCACATCGGCAGCCAGGACCTGCGACCATTGAAAACCGCGCACCGCCACCTGTAATCCCAGTCCGCCGCGCGACGGATCGGCCGGATCAGGCCGGTAATCGGGGTAGCCCTGGTCTGCCGCATCATCCATCCTGAAATATGTTTCGAGATCGGCATTGAAGATGCTGCGGCCGAAATATCCGTTCCAGAGTCCGCTCCACTCCGGCGACCGGTCGGGCCACGCTCGCGGCCAGGTCGAAGGTTTATTGCTCATCGCCGGTTCGTTTTGCGCCTCATTGGCATATCCCGGGAGCGGCTCCCATCCCCAGGGAATTTTTGTGACAGGATCGGTCCTGATAAACTCGCGATAGTTGGTTTCAAGCGGATGAATGATCTTCCCGTTTTTATCCGCCACTTCGGCCTGGACGATGATCGAGATGCCGTCAACGTATGAATGTCCCGTGCCTTTCGGCCATTCTCCCGACGGCTGGTCGGGGAAGTGCGCGATCTCGCCATGATTGAAGAAGATCGTGCGCACATAATTCCCGTCCATGATCCCCTGCTTCGTATTGACGATGTTGCCTTTGTTCGGATCGATGAAATATTGCTGCTGCGCGCGGGCATGCGTTCCAATCAGACAACACAGCACCCCTGCCGCCACGAGTATCCTCAAGGTTGTCATCGCTGTTATTCTTTCGTAAGTTCGTTACAATGTCACTCCTGCGCCGATGATCACCTGGCGCGGTGCTGCATAAAAGTCGGGACGTGTATAATATTCCTGTATCGTATTGATACCCCGCGGCGCGCCGGAATAATTCGCATCGAGCGAATATCCCGCCCGGCCCGTATCGCTGAACACATTGATCTCTGTCTTCAGATCAAAGACGTTATACACTTTCGCAAAAATGTTGAAGGCGGTCGTCCCCACTGTCAAATATTTTGTCGCATAGAGATCGACCGAAATATTCACCGGCTTGTTATCGCTGTTCAATAATCCCGTGCGCTGATTCTGGAACGCCGGCGTATAGGGCAGCCCGGATCCGAGTTTTCCGATGATCGAAATGCTGAAGTCGTTCGGCGGCCCGATCGTCGCCGAGATATTCAGCGAATGCCGCCGGTCCCAATCCAACGGAGCGAGCTGCTTCTGGCTTTCGATCGGTGGACTCGATTGATTGTCGAGGAAGACCGCATTCGGATCCGAGGCGTTTCCCTTCGCGATGGAGAACGTATAGTCGAGCGTCGCTGAAAATCCGTTCGAATATCGTTTCTCGAGCGAGACGATAAATCCGCGTACATAGCCGTAGTCGCGATTCACATACAGCGAATATTTATTCCCGTTGCCGATATCGAAAATTTCCGTGCCGATGAGATTTCGGATATCCTTGTAGAATGCCGTCACATCGAGTCCGATCTCGTCACTCATCTGCTGCTGCAGACCGAGCTCGTAGGCAACGGTGCGCTGCGATTTGAGTCCCGGATTGCCAACCTGGAACGCCTGCGTTGCATTGATGTTGTATGCCGGATTGAGATAGAGAATGTCGAACGACGGAATCTGAAAAAAATGTCCGTACGAAACATGAAGCACACCCCGATCGGTAATCGGAAATGCGAGTCCGATACGGGGACTGATCTGGTATTCGACTTCGGCTTTTTTAAACTCCGCTGGCCGTGACAGACTCAATTGACCGGGAATCACATTCCCGTTTGCGTCGACGGTGTTGGCGATCACATGTCCCTGCGAATCGAAATAATCCAAACGTATACCGGCGTTCACGATCAGGTCGTTGAACTCCATCTTATCCTGGAGATAGCCCGCATATTGTAATGGCCGGAGAATGACGTGTGCAAAATTGGAGTTGCCGAACTCGACAGGCCGTGGAATGAAATTCGTGCTCTGGTCGTTTTGGATCCCGAAATTATGGACCCAGAGCCGGTGCACCTTGGCATCGACCCCGGCCTTCACCTGATGCTCCTTCGTCATCTGGCTCTCGATGTCAGCCTTCAGCGTGATGGTGCGCGTCTCGCGGTGCGAATGCAGATCTTCGGCCCCTGCAGTAAAATATGCGGGACCGCTTGTTTGAAGTTTTTTCGTGTAATCGGGAAAGCGCGGATCGTAGGGATCTTCGTACACGTACGACTGTTCTTTATTGTTGAACCATGCGGTGTGAACTTCTAAAAATGTGCTTGCACTAAAAACGCGCGTATAGCTGGCTGAGGCGAGCAAGCCGCGCGTGAAGTTATAATAATTCCCATTCGGATCGTATTTGTACCGATAATCATAATTCCTGAAATCCCGGTTCTGCACGAGCGCCTGCACACGAAGCTTATCGCCCTGGAACAATCGCACCGAAATTTTTCCCTGCACTGTGATGCGGTCCTCGGGATTCATCGGCACGAACCTGTTATCACCCGTCGCGCCGATATGCCATTGCGTGGGATCATTCGAACTGAAATTGCTTGAGTCGGTCGGATTGAAACGGCGGATGCCGTAAAGATACCCGTCGTTGTAATATTTCCGTCCAGAAACGAAGAATGAAACATCCGGCATGATCGGTCCGCTCAGACTCCCCTGGATATTATAAATATCCCGGGGACTGATCTTGTCGATGTGAGGAAAAAGATCCTTGTGATTGCTGATGTAATCGCCGGTATAAAGCGAAAGTTCGCCGGCAAATTTTTCGCCCCCCTCTTTCGTGACCTGGTTGACGATGCCCGACATCGCCTCGCCATATTCGGCATTGAATGTGCCGCTGATGACTTCCAGTTCCTGTATCGACTGGTTTTCGGCCGTCACCCCGGCATTACCCGAATATGCATCGGTCACAGGGATGCCGTCGATCAGATAGAGAACCTCTCCCGAGCGGCCTCCGCGGAAATGTCCGTCGACCACACCGGCCTGTAAATTCACGAGGCCCGACACGTCCTCGACCGGAAACGATTTAATTTGATCGGCGCTGACTTTGTTTGAAGAAGAAGTGAGATCGCGCTGCACGATGGGCCGCTGCGCAACGATCACGACCTCGTCTTTTAGTTCAACGGTTGCAGAGGTCAGCGCAAAATCGACATTCGTCGTGAGGTCGACCTGAACCTTCACGTTTGTCACTGTCGACGGCCGATACCCGACCGCTGATGCATGCAGCGTGTACGTCCCGGGGGGGACATTGAGAACAAAGTAATTTCCGTCCGGATCGCTCGCGCCGCCTGTGCGTGTGCCTTCGACGGTAACGCTCACCCCGATGAGCGGTTCATGCGTCGAAGCATCTGTGATCTTCCCGGAGATCTTGCCGGTCGATGCGGCGAACGTCCATCCGGAGACACTGCCCATCAGCACTCCGATAAGGAGCGCTCTCAACAAACAGTATCGAACATTCATATATTTGTCCGGTATAGGTGCGTTTCATGCTTCCGTGTCTTTGTTCATGAAATCCTTCCGCCGCTCCGCAGTCTCAGGATGACGAAGGACGTTTCAGTGCCTCGTCATCCTGAGCGGAGCGAAGAATGGAATGCAGCGGCGGATTAATCCGTCACGTTTATTCGTTGCTCCACCAGCTCTTTACTTCAGCAGCAACATTTTCTTCACTGCTGAAAAGTCTCCGGCCTCGAGTCTGTAGAAATACACGCCGCTTGGAACTTTGGCAGCGTTCCATTCAAGTGTATATGTTCCTGCCTGAAGCAGATCTTGTGCGAGTACGGCAACTTCACGCCCGATCACGTCGTAGATTTTGACGGACACACGCTGCGCCTGCGGCAGTGAGAATCGGAACCGCGTCGATGGATTGAACGGATTCGGATAATTTTGTTCGAGCGAATAGGCAAGCGGCACACCTCCCACGATCGGATTGAAATCCGGTCTCACTGATGTGGGTACCGCATTGTCGATTGCATTGAACGAAAAATCATCCCAGTAACTCACGCCTGTCCATTTGGGCCACGATCGTGGACGGACCGAAATCGCGCGCACGTCGTTGTTCGGAATCGTGATCAGGACCGAGTACTGCGTCCAGCCGCTGCTTGTGTCCTTCAAGGCGAAGCGCATATCGCCGCCTCCACCCAGTTCAAGAAAACCGGTCGCATCGCCGAAGAGTCCCGTGTGATATGTCCAGGTGAAACCCAGCGCGTAATCGGCATTGAGGATCGAATCCTTCTTGATGCCCGAGGTCTTGACCCACGCGCTTAAGACATACTGCTTGTCTTTGCTGTTTGCCGGAATCGGCACCGTTTCGGTGAAGAAGATCAGCTCTCCATTGTCCCGGCCCACCGGAGCGGTGATCTTCAGCGCATACTTGCCCGAATGCGCATTGGCCGAATCCTGGACGACGCCCGAGCCAGGGAAGAACGATTTGCCGTCATTGCCGCCATTGGGTGCGATCCAGTACTGCCAGCCCGAATCGGCATCGGCAAAGCCGTTCCAATTCTGACCCGCCCAGTCCGTGCGCCCAACGAAGATGAAATTATCGAACCACACGGTGCCCGTCGCATTG
>DATGXR010000348.1:0-16578 GCA_035298825.1 Bacteroidota bacterium | reverse complement strand
ACTCGATCATCTTTCCTGGTACTCGCGCGATTTTCAATCGGGTATCAAGTCTCGTTTGTCGAAACGCATCGCCGACGATTTCGGATTCGACGAGAAGCAGGTCATCCTGAGCTACGGAAGCGAAGATCTCCTGAAGCAGATCATCCACTGTTATATCAATCCGGGCGACAAGATCCTCATTCCGCGCGAGGCATGGTGGTATTACAAGCGCGTTGCATCGGAGCGCGGCGGACTCAACGTCGAATATCCGATGGCCAAGGGCTGCCTCGACGGGATTGCGTATTATCTCTACGATGTGGACCAGATGATCGCAATTTATAATCGCGAGCGTCCGAAGGTCGTTGTGATCGCCTCGCCCAATAATCCGACCGGCAACCGGATCGATTCCTCGGACCTGAAGCGGTTCCTCGATGCATGCAAAGACGCCGTCGTGATGATCGACGAGGCGTATTGGGGATTTGGCTCGACGGAGAACGACTATGTGAAACCGTACATCGACAAGTATCCGAATCTGATCATCTGCCGCACGTTCTCAAAATTTTTCGGCCTGGCCGGCATTCGCATCGGCTTTGCATTTGCCGGAAAGAACCTGGATGTGCTCACGGCATTCGCCACGCGGTATCTTGGCTACAACAGAGTGAGCGAACGCCTGGGAGAAATCGCGCTCGATAATTTGAAGTTCTATCTGAAGATCGGCCGCCAGTACGAGAAGGACAAGGAGATGATGTATCGCGAGTTCTCGCGTCTCAAGGGATTCACGCCCTATAAGTCATTCGCCAATTTCATCCTCGTCGACATTCCGAAGGAAATTCGCCCGGGACTGAAGCAGTATTTGACCGAACGCAATCTCATCATCAAGTTTCTTGACGAAGAGGCGTTCCGCTCCGAAGTCCGCATCTCACTCGGCACGAAGGAACAAAACAAGATGCTCGTCACGGCAATCAAAGAGTATTGCCGCACGCATCCCTATTAAGACACACACAAAAAATTTTGTATGCAATTACTCGAGCAATATAAGGCATCCCTCAAGTCGATCGAGAGCGAGGAAGTGTTCGATCTCGTGATCTATCGGCCCTTGGCGTTTTTATTCGTGAAGGCCACGTATTCGACATCGCTGACGCCCAATCAGGTGTCAGTGATGGCGATGGTGATCGGCGTGGTGGGAGGCGTCTTCTTCGGATGCGGCACGCCTGTGTGTCTGACGCTCGGGGCGGTGTGTTATTTTCTCTCAAACGTCCTTGACTGCGCAGACGGGCAAATCGCCCGATTGAAGCACAACGGCTCGCGCATCGGACGCATCGTCGATGGCTTCATCGACTATGTGGTGAGTATCGCCGTCTTTTTGGGCATCGCCATCAGCCTCACGAAGTCGGTCGATGCCGGCATCATCCCGGAGTTCGGCGCGCGCGCGCTTGGCATCACGCCTGAGTCGGGCTACGGCGTCCTCTATGTGTGGGTGTTGACGATCCTTGCCGGCGCCTCGACCGCGCTGCAGGCATTTCACTTCGATTTGCGCAGAAATAATTATCTGAAATTCGTCTATGGGAAGGCGGCGAATCTCGAGGATGAGATCCGCGATTACGAAGAGGAACATCTTCGCGCGCTCAAAAAACGCGGCATCGGAAAGTACATCGATCTCTTATTGATTCGAATCTATCTCGGATACTGCCGGCTGCAGATGAAGTCGCAATCAGGCAAGCCCGCGCTGCAACCGGTTGTCGTGCCGCCGGAAATATTTTCACGCCATAATAAAACGCTGCTGCGCGCCTGGAGCTACATCGGATCGACGACGCACATCACGGTCTGCGTCGCGTGCGCGCTCGCCGGAAATCTTGAAGCGTTTCTGTTGATCACGCTTGTGCCGCTGAACGCGCTTTTAGGGGCGCTCTTACTCCTGCAGGGCCGGGCGGATCGCACAGTGAACGAGTCTTCCATCCTCATCGATCCCGTCAATACATAAACCGCATTGATGCACGCGCGCAACGCTGGTGTTCTTATTCCAGATGGAAGACCTCTTCCATCGACGCCCACCATTCGCCCGGCGCGCGCCCCGCGACGGGCTCCTGCATCGGCTCCATGATCGCCCACCACTCTTTCGTTTTCGCATCGGCTGCCATGCGCGCCATATCGGATTCGAAATCGTTTCCCACATATTCAAAATATGCAAAGAGCCGGTTGTCTCTGTGAAAGATCGAATAGTTGCGGATGTTGCACTCTGTGATCATCGCAAGAATCTCGGGCCACACCGAGGCGTGGAATTTTTTATATCGCTCGAAATGCTCCGGCTTGATCCCGATCACCTGTCCATACCGTCTCATGGCATGCTCCGTTTCTTAGAGTCCGTGGCAATATTAACACACCTGCCAACGTTCTTAATGATGTAATGATGCATTGAATTCTTTGACGGCGTCGTACATCGTCACAATATTCTCCGGCGGCACATCAGGCAGGATGTTGTGCACCGTATTGAAGACGAATCCTCCGCCATCGGAAAAGATTTCCATCCGCTCCAGCACCTGCTTTCTGATCTGCGCCCGCGAGCCGGTATTGAGCATCCCGGCAGTTTCGATTCCCCCGCCCCAGAATGTGCAGTCGGCGCCGAATTCTTTTTTTAATTGCGCGGGATCCATCCCGTACGCGTTTGTCTGAACGGGATTGAAGATCTCGATACCGGCTTCGATCAGATCCGGCATCAACATTGCAATCGAGCCGCACGAGTGGATGAATGTGTGCATGCCGCTGTGCGCTTTCACGTAATCGCAGAGCATGCGATGTCTCGGCTTGAAGAGCAATCGGTATGTCTCAGGCGCCATAAATGGGCCCTGCATGGTACCGAGATCGTCTCCAAAGCGGATGATGTCCACGATGTCGCCGACCGCCTTGCAGACGTTCTCAAGCGTCGAGAGGTGGCGCACCATGAGCGCATCGAGCAATCGCTCCACATTCACATGATCGCATGCAAGATCCATGAGAAAATTGTCGATGCGGCGAAGGAACGTTCCCCACTCGAAGAGATTGCATCCGCACACAACCAGGAGCGCCTTATCCGTCGAGGCGCGAAGCGTGAGCGTGCGCTCTCTCAACTGCAGCCAGAAGTCGGGCTCTGCGGCATGATCCCACGGACTGTGCGCATGGCGCGCCCACATGATGCGATGCATCTCCGCATCGAGATCATTGAATAATTCGGGATACCCGTCGGCGTACGGAAAGTATGTCTGATCGAAGAACGTCGCCTTCGCAGGCATCCTGGATAAGATGCGGCAGTTGTCGTCGTCATATGTGAGGAATGAGCCGTCGGCTTGTCTGATTGGATGGTACCACGCAGGATAGAAGGCGGAAGCGCCGTTTGCAAGTACTGTCGGTGTCCAGTCATCGGGCGCGGTGTTGAACGCCCGACCGATATCAAGCACATCGACGCCGAAGCGATCGAGAATCGAGAGATCGGGTTGGGCGAGCTGTTGGACGACATCGTAGATCTGCACCGGCAACTGCTCCAAGCCAAGATGCGCAAGGAGATTGTGATAGGCAATTGCCGAGATACCGGAGCTCGGCGTTGCGCCAAGATCGAGGGGCACCCGGTCGGGCGTCCTGTGGTTGATTGCCGTCAACACTCTTTCGCGCGAGGTCATAGGCTGGATGGTGGAATCCTCAATGTGCGCACTTATTTTGTGCGATCAATCATTGATTGGTGAACGATGTTCACTGCTGTTCGTCAATGAACCGACGCGTGATCTCGGAGTAGGCATCGATCCTCCGGTCGCGAAGAAACGGCCAGTGCATGCGCGTCACATTCGAGCGCGCAAGGTCCAGTGCGACGACCGATGTGTCTTCACTGTCGTGCGGCGCCTTGTAGAGCAATTCACCGAGCGTACCCGAAACGAACGATCCGCCCCAGAACTCGAGATTGCCCTCGCGACCCGTGCGGTTCACGGCAACGACAGGAATGCCGTTGGCGATCGCATGCGCGCGCTGGATCGTCTGCCAAGCATTGTATTGATCGTCGCATACTTTTTTTTCTTCGCCAATGGCCCAGCCGATCGCCGTGGGATAAAACAGGATTTCAGCGCCGGCCAGCGCCGTCAATCGCGCGGCCTCGGGATACCATTGATCCCAGCAGATCAGGACGCCGAGCGTGCCGAATTTCGTTTTCCACACTCTGAAGCCGAGATCGCCCGGCGTGAAATAAAATTTTTCGTAAAAGGACGGATCATCCGGGATGTGCATCTTTCTGTACTTGCCAAGATATGTCCCGTCGGCATCGATCACGGCCGTCGTATTATGATAGAGGCCCTCGGCGCGCTTTTCAAAAAGCGAGGCGATGATGACCACGCCCGCTTCGCGCGCAACCGATGAGAGCGCCTCGGTCGTCGGACCTGGAATCGGTTCTGCAAGATCAAACGGCGCATAGTCCTCGCTCACGCAAAAATATTGCGAGCGGAAGAGTTCCTGCAGACAGACGATCTGCGCGCCTTTGGCTGCAGCCGCGCGTATGCCTGCGATCGCCTTTTCAAGATTCTCATCGGGCGCAGCCGAGCAACTCATCTGCACCATGCCGATATTGACGATTCGATTTTTTGCCATGTCGTTATCCTATTATCTGCGATATTCGTGCCGGACCTTATCGATCACATCCATCGTCAATTGCGCGGCCGTGTCCCAGTCGAATTCCTTCGAGCGCTCAAGGGCGGCGCGCGTCAGGCGCTCACGCAGATGCTCGTCTCTGAGCACGAGCGAAATTTTTTCGGCGAGCTCAAGCGTGTTGTTGTATTCGTACAAGAGTCCCGTCTGACCGTCGACGACAGCATCGCGCAATCCCTCGACGTCGCTTGAGACCGTGGGCGTGCCGCAGGCGTTCGCCTCGATCACCGTGAGACCCCATCCTTCTTTTGCCGATGTGTTGACGGCAACATGCATCTGGTTCAGGATGCGTACTTTTTCTTCCTCGCTCACAAAGCCTGTGAATGTGACCGCATCACCGAGCTTGAGCACCTGGGCAATTTCAGTGAGCCGAGGCTTATCATCGCCGTCGCCGACGATCACAAGGCGCGCCTCGGGAATGTCGCGCCTGACATCGGCAAAGGCATCGAGCAGATGATCGAACGATTTGTATTTCTTGAGCCTGCCGACCGCGCCGACAAGCGGCGTGCGGCTCTTCGGGATACCCAGCTCGCGGAATGTCTCGTGCGCCACACCGTAATGGATCAAGTGTGTGCGTTCGGGTGAAAATCCGAGCGATAACAATTCCCGATGCGTGCTGGGGGAGCCGACGATGAAACGGATTTTTTTATACAACGGCAGCGCGGCCTGTTCGGCCAGATACACGTAACTTGCCGCGCCGGCGTTGACTTCCTTGAAGATCGAGCGTCCGAACAAGTGATGCGTCACGCCCAGAAGCGGTTCCTTCACGTAGGCCGGCGTATAAAACGGAATCTTGTTCATATCATCCACGATCAGGTCGTAGCCGGCATGCCTGAATGTCGAGAAATATTTCCGCATTACCACGAAATTAAACAGCGAGCGTCCGCCCTCTCTCACGACGTGGATGCCGTTCATCTCCTCGCGTGCGCTCGAGCCCGGATATCTCGAACAAAAGAGCGTCACCTCGTGCCCCATCTTCGCGATGCGCGAGAAGACTTCATGCAGATGGACCTCCGCGCCCCCGGCAAGGGGATTCGAGAGGTCCTGCCAATTGAGAACGAGAATTTTCATCGTTATTTTTTCTTGCCGATGATGCCGAACGACAGTGAGGTGTTGAGCGCAAACGATGAATCGCGCAGCCCCTCGCGCAGACTCTTTCGAAGATTCGACAACGGCTTCCACAGCGTCGGATACAGAGGGAGCTTCACACCTGCTTTCAGGAGTGCCTCGCGCGTTGCGCGGTAGAAGAGGCTCGGATACATCCACTCGCCATATTCGTGCACGGGCTCCAAACCAAGCCGAATGAGGATCGCACGGAGCTCAGAGACTGAAAACTCGCGCTCCCAGCCCGCGAACCATTTGTCGACGGCAATCAGGGCATGCTTGATGACTGTATAAATGTGATAGCGCTGCGGCACATCCACAAGCAAGAGTCCGCCGGGTTTTATGACGCGGATATTTTCCGCAAGCAGCGCCTCGGCCTCCTTCACACGGAAATGCTCCAGGAGTCCCTGGTGAAATACGACATCGAACGTGCCATCCTGAAACGGCAGATGGAACGTGTCGCCTCCCAGGATTTTCACATCGAGATGCTGTTCGTCCGCGATGCGCTTCATGATCTTCAGCGCCGGCTCGGAATAATCGAGCTGGTAGATCTCGGCTCCGCGTTCGATCAACGGCAAACTGTCGCGTCCGGTGCCCGCGCCGACTTCAAGAATGCGCTTGCCCCGGACGTCCATGACGCGCATCAAATTGCGCACGACGCGGTCCGAGTTCGAATAGACCTCTTTGAACTCCTGTTTCTCGACCCAGAATTTGTCCCAGTTGGAACGATGCGATTCTTTCATAAGCTGCGATCTTCGTTTAAAGCGGTGTGAGTGTTGAATATAAAAAAAACGGCTGCGCGCACATTGCACAGTCAGGGCGAAATGGCATTTCGCCCTGCAGCGACCGACAGAAAAAAAAAGAAGGACCATCGTCTCTACACTTTTTCAAGGAAGAGTAAGCAACAGATAATCCTTCTTTTTTTCTCTCACTGCATGTGTGTGCGATGCGGCGTTATGATCACGCACGCAGCGCAACACCACAATGCTTAGCGCTTGACGTTCGGTTTCGTTGTGTCCTTGGACGCCGGAGCTGCGCTCGCCAGCGCCTTCTGGGCTGCGACCTGCTGCTTCTGCGATTCAACCCACTGATCGATGCCGGCAAGTGAGGCGTAGTGGACCTTGATCTGATTGAGCACGTCGGTCGCCTTGTCGTATTCGTTCTTCGTCTGATAGACCGTGTAGAGAATATAATACGGATTATACTGCGAGAACGGCTCGGAGACGCCCTTCTGGATCATCTCCAGGATCTGGCGTTCGATCTTCTGTGTGTAGTCGGCGTATTTCTGCTGCGCGCCGGCGAAGTGGTAGAAGTTTGCCACATCGTACATCACACGGTAATCCATCGGAATCACAGACGACGGAACCTTCGATTCCATCGAATCGAGCGCGGCCGTGGCCTTCTGGAAATTCTTCGTTTCATTCAAATGATGCAGCGCCAGGCGCAGGAACGAATTGCGATAGTTGCTCACCAGACGCGTCACATTCTCGTCGTAGTAGACGGACGGATTATTCAGATTGCGGAAGAGATATCCGCGCTGGAATGTCTTTGCGGGCACTTTCGGCGTATTGTACAAATTGGCCGAGAGAATCGAATCGACGATGAGACCCTCGTCAGATTGCGTCTTAAAGGGAACCATCTTCATCGCCAGACCGTCCATGCGGAAATATTTTTCCAGGCCCAGTTTCGAATCGGGCGTCGAGGTGACGGCGAAATAAATCGGGCGCTCCCACTTGTTGGTCATAATGATGTCGTAGGTCACGATATCCTGCACGCGGATGGCCTTGATCGATCCGAATGTCATCGTATAGGGCATCGTGAATTTGATTGTGCCGCCTGTGCCTTTGCCCGAATCGGGGAAGACCACGCCCTGCGAATTGATATCGCTCAGGAACCGGTACTGGTTGATCACGCTGGCGGGAACGGGAAGTTCCATTTCGCGCGGCTCCCACTGCATCGGCTGGATGCGCGCGATCTCCTCATCGGGCGTCGAGATCGGCACCTTCTTCGCACCCCACGGCGTCTCGTTTTTTAACTGCTCGATGTACCACGACGTGTTCACAAGGCTCAGGTTCACGATGCGGATGTCCCGGCGCACGCCTTCGACATCCTGCAGATACCACAGCGGGAATGTGTCGTTGTCGCCGTTGGTGAAAAGGATCGCATCCGGTTCGCACGACTGCAGCAGGTTATAGGAATAGTCCCATGCGACGTAATCGCCCGTGCGGTTGGCTGTCTTGAAATTCGTCCGCAGCATGTTCACCGGCACGAACGCGACGCAGAGCGCAAGCATGCCGCCCATGGCGATCTTCTGCGCCTGAGCGTTTTTCATGAACGATTTCACCGTGTCGATCAATCCCACCACGCCGATGCCGATCCAGATGGAAAAGACGAAGAAGGCGCCGACGAAGAAATAATCACGTTCGCGCGGCTGCGGCTCCTGCATATTGAAATACACGGCCAACACCACGCCCATGAGCAGGAAGAAGTTGAAGAAGACCCACCACATCTTGCGGTCCTGCTTGAAATGGTAATACATGCCGAAGAGTCCGATGAACAGGGGAATGCCCCAGAGCTCTTTCCAGTTCACGCCCGCATCCTGCCAATCGCCTTCGCTTCCCGCGTACTGCCACAGGAAATAGCGGACCATCATATGGTCGATCTGATAGCGCCAGAAGAAATCCGAATCCGATGTGTATTTGGTATAGATGCCCTGATGCTGCGGTTCCTGACTATAACGTCGTTTCAAAATTGGCGCATCGCCGTACTGTTCGCGGTTCAGATACGAGACCAAACGGCCGAGCGTGTCGGGATTGTTTTCGTTCATCGGGGGACGGGCGTTCGAACGAATGATCACCATCGCATAGGTCGAATAGCCGAGCACGATCAACACGAAGGACAGACAGGCCAGATTGAGCAATTCCTTCTTGTGGATGTACGAATAATAAATACCGTAGATCGCCGCGGCCACAACCGCGATCGGGATCAATGTCCAGATGAAGCTTCTGTTGGCCTCTTCGCCGAGCATGACCTCGCCATCGAGCAGGTTCGGAATCATCTTCACGATGCCGGGATAGATCACCAGGAAGATCGCCACGGCGATCGCGCCGAAGATCATGTAGCCTTTGAATGAGAACTCGTACTTTTTGAAATAGTAAATGATCGCAAACGGGAAGAACACCAGAAGCGCAAGCAAGTGCACGCCGAGCGACAAGCCGATCAGATACGCGATGAGCATAATGTATTTATCTGCGCCCGGATCATCGGCGCGCTCGTTCCAGCGAAGCGACAAATACGTGATGAGTCCGATAAAAAGCATGCTGGCGCCATAGACTTCCGCCTCGACCGCATTGAACCAGAATGTCGGGCTGAATGTGAGCGAGAGCGCGCCAACGACGCTTGCACCGAAGAAGGCAAGCTTGTCGGATGTCGTTTCAGGAATTCCTCTCCACAACACGATCAGTTTTTCGATTGACAGATAGAGAAACATCGCAGTCAGGGCGCTGGAGAGCGCACTTGTGAAATGCACGCGCACAGCCAAGTCCGCTGCAAACGGAATGAGACCAAAGATGCGTCCCACAAGTAAAAACAAGGGCGAGCCCGGAGGATGGGGAACCTGGAGATAGTACGAAGCTGAGATGAATTCGCCCACATCCCAGAATACGACCGTATCGGAAAGTGTCTTGATATATGTCATCAGCGATATCAGAAAAACAGAGCCTGCAACAATCCTGTTCAGCTTCGAGTGTTCCATTGATCCCTCAAAAAAACCATGATGAAAAAAAAGTGATTGCGACCGGAATATCAGAAATATCAATAAATATACTTCGATTGTCTGTGAATTGCAAAAGATTTCGCACATCATTCATTGAGCACGAAGCAGTCGATCGGTGATCGCGTCACAAAGCAGAAATCCCTTTGGAGTAAGACGAATCACACGCCCGGCGTGCTCCCGACTGATGAATCCCCCGGCTTCAAATTCAAAAAGCAATTCTCCAAAGCGGCGCGTGACGTCAATCCCATAGGCGTGCTCGAGTGCGTCCAAATCAAGGCGCCCGCAGCGAAGTCCGAGAAAAATCGCTTCTTCGGCCATCGCCGATTGATCGAGCGTTTCAAAGCCGCTGACGGCCGCAGCGACAGGTGATGAATGAATCTGCGCAAGATAGCGCGTGATCTGGCGCTCGTTCCACCATCGCTTCGGGGGATGCACAGGCGGTGTGAGCCAGAATGAGTGAGCCGACGGACCGAATCCGAGGTAGTTCGTATGATTCCAGTAATTCACATTATGACGGCATGCGAATCCAGGACGCGCATAATTTGAGATTTCGTAGTGCTCGTAGCCCGCATCTTCGAGCATCTCCATCGTGAGCTCGAAGATCTCAGCATCAGCCGACTCGGAAATCGGTGTGACCTCGCGGCGTTTGACCATCGCAGAAAGCAGCGTATGCTCTTCGACAATGAGGCTGTAGGCGGAAATATGCTGCGGCGACAAGGCAAGCGCCCGCGCAAGCGTCCGGCCCCAGCGCTCGCGGGTCTGTCCGGGCAGCGAAAAAATCAAATCGCAGCTCACATTCCTAAAGCCCGCATCATAGGCGTCCAGAACGGCGCGCTCGGCCTCCGCGGCTGTGTGGATGCGTCCCAGGAATGCAAGCTCATCTTGATTGAATGATTGAATGCCGATACTCATCCGGTTGATGCCGGCAGCAAGGTATGCCTTGAACGAGTCGCGTGTGACAGTGCCGGGATTTGCTTCGAGCGTGATTTCGCACTCGGGCAGGAGCTTGAAGCGCGCGCGCAGCTGATCGATGATCGCCCCGATCTGGGAGCCGGAAAGAAGCGAGGGCGTCCCGCCGCCGAAGAAGATTGTCTCAACAGGTTCGCGCCCGGCATATATGAGGGCGTAGTGATCGATCTCACGTGCAAGCGCCCCGAGAAATTCACTGAGCGTCGAATGATTCTCGATCGAATAAAAATCGCAGTAGATGCATTTTTTTTCACAATACGGGATATGCACATAGAGTGATGCCATGCGCGTACTTCCTTACTGCACCAATGTGCCAATGCGCATCCAGCGCACATGCCTTGTTGAATCGCTCGACCAGTAGACGATCACCGCCTTGCCCACCACATTGTCAACCGGAACGAATCCCCAGAATCGGCTGTCGGCGCTGTTATCGCGATTGTCGCCCAGGACGAACAAGTAATCGCGCGCGACCGTATAGCGCGACACATCGCGGCCGTCGATGCGCACCGAGGCGTGTGTGGTGTCGAGTGTGTGACCTTCGCGTGCAATGAACGTGTACCAGCGTTGAATGGCGCCGGGCGTGTGAAGCGGGATCGTCATGCCGCGTTTGGGCACAACCAACGGTCCGTAGTAATCGGGATTGAAGGGAGCGCCCGAAGGAAAAATATCGCGGTGCGATTGATCGGGCACAAACGAACTTCGTGCAGATGTGAATGCTTCGTGATCGGAGTGCAGTGTGTCATGATTGACGACGACTCGTCGGTCGGTGATCGAAACGGTGTCGCCCGGAAGGCCGATGCAGCGTTTGATGAAATATTTCCCGCGGGGGGCGAAGACCTCGTCGCGCTCGCCCGGAAATTCGAACACGATCACATCCTTGCGCGCGATATCGCGCAGCGTGTAGATGATCTTGTTGACGAAGATGCAGTCGCCTATTTCAAGCGTGCCTTCCATCGACGCGCTCGGGATTTTGTACGCATCGAGCAGACACGTCTTCATCACGAGCGCAAGCACGATGATCGAGGCAAGAAATCCGATCCTCGCTCGCAGCGCCCTCCACGCGCTGCGTTGACTTCCCTCACCTGCCTCTTCGACGACCTTTTGACTCATAGCCCCTTGTAGTTTCACATCACTGTGCTCGAGAATGCGGCGCGCGCGCCATATTCTCGAGCACACCGGATGGTTAATTGATCAGTGTGCCGATACGAGACAGACGGATCGATGAAATTTTTTCGATGATGTTCGCGATCGGCGTATCGGAATTCCACGACCAGTAGACGAACATCGGCGTGCCGACGACATTCTCCTTGGGAATGAATCCCCAGAAGCGGCTGTCGAGACTGTTGTCACGGTTGTCGCCCATGCCGAAGAGATAATCGCGTTCGACCGTATAACTCGTCTGCGGTTTTTCATCCACCAGAACGACGCCGTCGGCCCTGAGCGCAACCTTATGGCCCTCGCGCGCGATGAACACTTCCCACATCGGATAGGTCTCGGCCGAGAGCGTAATGGTCATGCCTTTTTTCGGAATGACGATGGGTCCGTAATTATCCTCGTTGAACTTCGCCGTGGGCGGAAAGATTCGCTCGTCGGCCACGCCGGGAGGAATCAACCGATAGGAATTGAATTTCATATTGCGCGGCACCGGAGCCCGTTGGCCGTTGACGTACACCACGCGGTCTTTGACCTCGAGCGTGTCGCCTGCCACCGCCATGCAGCGTTTCAAATAATAGGTGAACGCCTCGGGATGCGCCTCTTCCCTGTATCCCGGGAATTCAAACACAATCACATCGCCCCGGTGCACGTCCTTGAAGGCGGGAAGCCGAAACCATGGCAGCCGGATGTCGGTGAAGGGAATATTGCGCGGCGAACATCCGCCGTAGATGAACTTGTTGACCATCAGGAAATCGCCCGTCATCACTTCGTTTTCCATCGAGCCTGTGGGCACCATGAAACTTGCGATCACGAAATTATTCAGCAGAAGAAATCCAACAATGACGATCCCCATCTCGCGAAAAAAATCCTTCACCTTCGTCAGGAAATCCACCGGCGGCTGCGCGTTCTGTTCTTGTTTTGCCATAAGTGTGTGTATGTGTGTGAGTACAATTATTGGATCGGTAGAAGCGTAGGGCGAAATACCCACATTCACGCTGGCGCGTGAATCATTGACCATTTCGCCCATTCTTTTTTTAATCTGTCATTGACAAGACGGCTAAAAACGCCTCCTGGGGGAGCTCGACCTTGCCCACAGATTTCATACGTTTCTTGCCTTCTTTTTGTTTCTCCAGCAGCTTGCGCTTTCGTGAAATATCCCCGCCGTAGCATTTGGCAAGCACGTTTTTTCGCATCGCCGAAACCGATGTGCGCGCGATGATCTTCGAGCCGATTGCGGCCTGGATGGCGATATCGAACATCTGGCGCGGAATCAGTTCCTTCAGCTTCGAACACAGACGCTTGCCCATCTCGAATGATTTATCCCGGTGCACGATCGTCGAAAGCGCATCGACCGGTTCGGCGTTCAGGAGAATATCGAGCTTGATCAGATCCGACTCCCTGTAATCAAGCACCTCGTAATCGAGCGAGGCGTATCCGCGCGTCAGGCTTTTCAGCTTGTCGTAAAAATCGAAAATGATTTCGGAGAGCGGAAACTCGTACGAAATATCGGCGCGTGTCGGATCCAGGTAGTTCGTCGTCTTATAGATGCCGCGCCGGTCCATGCAGAGCTTCATGATGTTGCCGATGTATTCCGTGGGCGTGATGATCTGCGCCTTGATATACGGCTCCTCGACATGCTCGATGATGCCGGCCTGGGGCATCTCGGCCGGATTATCCACCGCCACCATTTCGCCATTGGTGAGCACCACGCGGTACTCGACGTTCGGCACTGTCGTGATGAGATTCTGATTGTACTCGCGCTCCAGGCGCTCCTGGATGATTTCCATGTGCAGGAGCCCTAAAAAGCCGCACCGGAAGCCGAATCCGAGCGCAGTCGACGTCTCAGGTTCCCAGATCAACGATGAATCGTTCAACGACAATTTCTCGAGCGAATCCCGAAGCTCCTCGAAATCATCGGCGTTGCTCGGATAGAGTCCCGAAAACACCATCGGCTTGACGACCTTGTATCCGGGCAGAGGCTCTGTGACGCCGTTCGAGGCGTGCGTGAGCGTATCGCCCACTTTCGTATCGTGCACGTTCTTCAATCCTGCGGTCAGGTAGCCCACATCGCCTGCGGAGAGTGAGCCCGTGCGGCGGCGTTTCATCCCGAGCGCGCCGACTTCTTCGACTTCGGCAGAGTTGCCGTTATGGATGAATCTGATTTTATCTTTTTCTTTGAGCGTGCCGTCGACAACGCGGATATAGGCGATCGATCCGCGGTAGGCATCGAAGAGCGAATCGAACACCAGAGCCTTCAATGGTTTCGTCGGATCACCGATTGGAGGCGGGATGCGCCGCACGATTGCCTCCAGGATCTCATCGATGCCGATCTTCGACTTGGCGCTTGCCATGATGATTTCTTCTTCCTTGCATCCAAGAAGACTCATCACTTCATGCTTCACGGTGTCGATCATCGTCGAGGCCGAGGGCAGATCGATCTTGTTTAAGACCGGAATAATCTCCAGTCCCGCATCGATCGCCAGATACAGATTCGAGATCGTCTGGGCCTCTACTCCTTGAGACGCATCAACGACTAAAATGGCGCCTTCGCACGCGGCCAAACTTCGTGACACTTCATAGGTAAAATCGACATGACCGGGGGTGTCGATCAGGTTCAGCGTATAGTCTTGGCCGTCTTTGGCCGTATAGGGCATTTGGATGGCGTGGAGCTTAATGGTGATGCCGCGTTCCTGTTCAAGCGCCATATCATCAAGCACCTGATTCGTGACAAGATCGCGTTCGGTGATGACGCCCGTGAATTCAAGCAGGCGGTCGGCAAGCGTGGATTTGCCGTGGTCGATATGTGCGATGATACAAAAATTTCTCAGGCTCTTCATTGCTTCCTTGTTCCGTTCATAAACTCGCTTTTTTTTCCGCAGACATCGCCTTGACAAAAAAAACATATCGATAACTAAAACGAAAATGCCCGCCGTGGCAAGTGGTGGGCAGTCTCCGGTATAAGTAAAGATACGAGAATCCCGAGTGAAGTGCAATCAGCAGAGGTAGGGCGAAATGCTATTTCGCCCAAAGAAAAAAGCAACGCAGCGCTCCGCGCTGCAGGCGAAATGGCATTTCGCCCTACGCGCGCCGATTCAATGCTGCGGTGTGAGCTTGTTTTCGACGCGCGCAAGGATTTCGCGCGTCGTGCGCGTGGTCGTTTCCTCAAGGCGGTGCATGGCCTGGGCAACCTCCGAGCAGAAGTCAGGATCATTGATGGCGCCGAGATTGACCTTCACATTGAAGGCGGCGCCTCGGCTTGCCGCTTCGATCAAGAGCGCGCCCACACCGGCATCCGTCACCGAATTCACGTTGCCTTTTTGTTCGACAGTCGACATCAGACTGGCGACTTCGGCACAGAGATGCATCACCTGCAGCGGCACACGCACGGCTTCTTTCATGGCATGTGTGATGGCACGGGCCCGGAGGGCTTTTTCTTCCTCCGATTCTTTCGGAAGCCCGTATGCGTTCATCACCGCTGTGAAGGCCTCTGTGTCTTCATCGATGAGTGCGGTGAGTTCGGCCCGATACGATTCGGAGCGCTCGCAGACCGATTCGAGCTCTACGCGCACATTGGCGTATTTTTTCTTTGTCACAGTCAACCGGCACACCATCGAGGCCAGAGCTGCGCCGAGCGCGCCGGCAAGCGCGGCGATCGAACCGCCTCCGGGAGCCGGAGAGTTGGATGCGAGTTCATCGGTAAAAGCTGAAATTGTCTGATCGATCAGCATAAGAATCCTGTTCCTTATAATTGATATTCGATAATCTTTGTTCGGGCTGAGAATTCTTCCAGCTCGCTTAATCCCAGTTCTCGCACGGCGCGTTCGACAAGCGCAGATTCGGATTCCGTTTCGACATTCACTCCTGATCGTGCAGCGTAGAAGCGCCCGGCTTCAAGCATCGCCTCAAGCGGCATCAATCCCACAAGCTCGCTTCCTGTAGCGACGGCGCCAAGCGTTTGTGCCTGGCGTTTGACTTCTTCGAAGGCGATGTGCGGCGGCGTGATGTGATAATCCACCAGATTGATCGAGACCTGCGCGATATTGCATCGCTCAAGCAGCACACCCATCGCCTTTACCGATTTGAGCGTGCCGGGAATGCGCCGAATCTGTCCGCGTTCATCTTTCAGTGTCGCGCCCGATGCATCTTTTTCAGGCCGTCCGCTTTCGCGGATGCGAAGCGCGATCTCCTGCGCCACTGTGACATCGGGCGTGTTCAAATTCACATTATAGGCAATCAGGATCTTGCGAGCGCCTGTGATCGTGCCGCCTGAGCGCGCATTGAACTCCCGCGGTCCAAAGTCAGGCGCCCATAGATCGCTTTTGAGTTTTTCTGCTAATCCCTCGTATTCGCCCTTGCGCACATCGGCCAAGTTCCGCCGTTCGGGCTTTTGCGCGCTTGCTTCATAGAGATAAACGGGAATCGAGAGCTCTGCGCCCACGCGCGACGCATAGCGCTTTGAAAGCTCGACGCAGTCATCCATCGATGCGCCGCGCACGGGAATAAACGGCACGACGTCCGTTGCGCCGAGCCTTGGATGCGCGCCTGTATGAAGCCGCATATCGATCAGCTCCGTGGCGGTCTTCGTCGCTTCAAATGCGGCGTTGACGACCGCATCAGGCGAGCCGATAAATGTGACGACAGTGCGGTTGTAATCCTTGTCGGGTTCAATGCCCAACAGCTTCACGCCTTCAATCCGGCTGATGCTGTCGCCGATACGTTCGATGACGCGGGCGTCGCGCCCTTCACTGAAATTGGGAACACATTCAATGATCGTTTCCATACACTGCTGTTCCTTGTAGTTGCTTCGAGTATGCAATTCACTTCGATGCTTGCGCGTGTGACAACGCGCAAGCGGCGGGGTATCTTGATCGTCAATATTATTTTTTCGCCGCAAGCCGCAGGGAATTTCCCCGAAGCGAATAAATGCGCGTGCAACA
>DATGXR010000347.1:0-2784 GCA_035298825.1 Bacteroidota bacterium | reverse complement strand
GCGATATTTTTCATATTCGCAAAAATATGCTCGTGCCGCAACCACCGCCCGCCGCGCAGCAGCCATGACATACAGCGCCGCCCTCCCAGCCAACGGCGACACGACGATGGACAACAGCGCCGCAACCATTGCGCGCCGCGCTGCGACGAATACGCATCCATTTATTCAATCAGCGCTTATTCCCCTGGAGGCGAATGAGGAGACGAGCGTTGATATTGCCGAGATGATACGCTTCTTCGGCAATCCCGCTGAATATTTTCTGAAACGAAGACTTCAGGTCGCATTTCCGCGCAGAGGAGAGACGATTGGTGACAGCGAACTGTTCTCGATGGGATCGCTCAATGCGTACTTGCTCAAGCAGCAGCTGCTTGCAATTCAGCTTGAGCGCGGATTGGCGCGCGCGGAATATGAACGCGTGGCGGCCTCAGGAGTCCTGCCGCATGGAGCGGCGGGACTGGTCGCATTCGCCGATATGTGTTCGGACGTCGAACTGTTCGCGGCACAGGTCGCCGCGCTCAGGCAGGGACGGCGGCTTCCCGATCTGAAGATCGATCTCGAAGTTGACAATTTCCGACTCACAGGAGCGCTTTCCAACGTGTATGACGATGCGCTCTTGTTTTATCGTATGGCAGTGATGAAGCCGAAGGATTATCTCTCGGCCTGGATCAGTCATTTGGCGCTCCTTGTTTCAGACACACGCGGATACCCGACGAAAACAATCTGTTGCTCATTCGCCAATTCGAAGATGGTAGAGAGGGAGTTTGCACCGGTAAAAGACCCGTATGCGAAGCTGAAGACTCTTGTCATGCTGTATGGGGCGGGACACTCGGCTCCGCTCAAATTTTTCCCACACGCGTCCAGGCGCTATGTGGATGTGCTCGTCAAATCGGATCGATCTGAGCAGGAGGCTCTCGATGCGGCGCGCAGGGCGTGGCGTGAATCGTACAGCGGGGCGCAGGCTGAAGCCGACAATGAATATATCCGTCAGTGTTTCCAGGATGTCGATCCGTTTGATGACGAATTCGCGCAGACGGCAGAACTGATCTATCAGCCGATTCTCCATGCAACGGCTCGATGGAAAAAAGATGATGAAACGGCGGATGAGGAGGCTGGCGCAGAATCACTTTGAGTAAGCAGCTAATGAGAAAGCCAGCGCATGGATCAATTTGAGTTAGCGGCGGATGAGGAGGCCGATGCATGAATCAATTTTCGCTCGAAAGGGATCCGATCGAAGGCATGAATGTGCTTGAGGCAAGCGCGGGCACGGGCAAGACATTTACGATTGCGGGACTCTATCTGCGGATGGTACTCGAAAAGAAACTCGACGTCAACCAGATTCTTGTCGTGACATTTACCGAAGCGGCCACCGCCGAACTCCACGAGCGTGTGCGCGAAACGCTGAAGACCGCCCTGAACGCGTTTACACGGAAGATCGAAGGCATCGAGGAGACGCAGTTTCATCCATCGCCGATTCCACATATGCTTGAAACGATGGATGCTGGCGAGGCCGTGAAGCGTCTCACTGTGAATCTGCAGACATTCGATGAAGCGGCCATTCGGACGATCCACGGCTTCTGCCGCATGCTGCTGCTCGAAAACTCGTTCGAGTGTGGTGCGCAATTCGACTGCGAACTCGAAGCGAATCAGGATGCGCTGATCGAACTCGTGACGAGTGATTATTGGAGAAGGATGATCGGGCATGCGACGCCGCTGTTGGCTCGCGCGTTGAATACATGGAGCAGTCAGCTGAACGTGAAGTCGCTCTCGCGCCTCATCAAACAGGCAATGGACCATCTCGATATCGAGATCATTCCGCCAGCACCCGGACTTCCTGACGAATCGGTGTGTGATGCGTACGCTATGATCATACATAAAGTGCAGTCACTGTGGGCCGACGAACGTGATGCAATCGTGCAGTTGCTGGCTGGAAACCGGGATCTCAAACAGACGACGTATGCGCCTGAACGTGTGCGTGCGCGCGCTGAAGTGCTGACACGATTTCTAATAATGCCGACCAGCTCGGCATTGCTTCCCGGCGATTGTCTGATCTTCACACAGACAAGGATTAACGCCTCCGTAAAAAAACATCGCAGCGCGCCAGAACATGAATTCTTCATGCTGATGGACAAAGCCGTTGTCGCATCCCTCGCTGTTGAACAGGCATATGCTACCGCGGTGCTCACAATCAAACGAAACGCGTTCGAGTACGTCGCGACGCATCTCGAGCGCCGTAAGCGTGAGATGAACATTCTTGCTTACAACGATTTATTATTGAAAACGCGCGATGCGCTTCGCTCGCCTGCCGCGCAGCTTCTCATCACGAAAATGCGGAACCGGTATTCGGCCGTGCTGATCGACGAATTTCAGGATACCGATCCCGTGCAGTACGAGATTTTTTCGAGGCTCTTTGCCGACAATCGCACGATCTTGTTTTACATTGGCGATCCGAAGCAGGCGATCTACGGATTCCGCGGCGCCGATGTGTTCGCCTATATGACTGCCGTGGAGCAGCCTGGTGTGAAGAAATCAACACTGGCATTGAATTACCGCTCATCGCAAGGACTCATTATCGCGGTGAATACACTCTTTCGGAGGGCCGTGAATCCGTTCGTGATCCGGGAGATAGAATTCTCTCCGGTCACGTATCCCGAACACAAACCTCTCCAGAGACTGATCATCGACGGCAGGGAAACCACCCCCATGGTGGTCATGTACCGATCGCCGGGTTCGGTCGAATCGCGGCCGATGAACAAGGAGGCATCGACGTCGCTCGTCGTGACTGTC
>DATGXR010000346.1:0-19475 GCA_035298825.1 Bacteroidota bacterium | reverse complement strand
TCGTAGCGCCTTTTCTATTTTCATCGGCGATGGAAATTATCTCATTGGATTTCTTAGAAGGAATCTGTATTTTTCCGCTTTATGGCCGCACGGTAACATTCCGATGTTGTCTGTGCGACGCCCCGTTCGGTGCAATTGTTCTCTGATTCTTCGAAATTTTTTTGAGAAAGATCGCTCCATGAAACACATCACCGCATTGTTCCTCCTCGTTGTCTCACTGTCGCTTCATGTACACGCGCAAAAGAAACAACTCACACTCGAGGATATCTGGTCATCCGGAAAATTCGGCTCGCGCTCCGTCTCGGATGTGGATTGGCTCGCGGGAGATTCTCTTTATTCAGTCACCGAGTTGGACGTGGCGGCACTGACGCGCGTGGTATCGATTCATTCGATCGCCACGCAGTCGAAACGCGACGTCGTCTCCGAAAAACAATTGGTGTCGATCTCCAACGATCTGCAATCGGGATTTTCATCCTATACCTGGGCGCCGGACGGCCGCTCGATTCTCTTCGTGACAGCGCCGCCGCAGCGCCGCTATCTGTCGCGCCTCACGCCGGATGGAAATTATTTCCTGTACGATACGACCTCGCATACGGTGCGCAGATTGACGAACGAGGATGTTCCGCATTACTATCATAAATTTTCTCCCGACGGATCGAAGCTGGGCTTCGTGAAAGAGAATGACCTGTACGTGATCGATCTCAAAACCGGCAAGGAAACGCGCCTCACACACGACGGCAGTGACGTCATCATCAATGGCAAGGGCGACTGGGAGTATGAGGAGGAGCTCGATATCAACGATGCGTGGATCTGGTCGTCGGACAGCAAACAGATCGCCTATTGGCGGACGGACGTCTCGCGTGTTCCCCAATACACGCTCACCGAGTGGGACTCGACACACCTCACGCTGATCCCGATGCGCTATCCGAAAGCCGGCGATCCTGTCGGCGCGGTGAAACTCGGCGTGATGACGATCTCTACGGGCAAGACGGTCTGGCTCAAGACCGGCGAGAACGACGATCAGTATCTTCCGCGCATGGTGTGGACGCCCGATCCAATGACGATCGCGCTGCAGCGGCTGAACCGCGAACAGAACAAACTCGAAGTGCTCTACGCCGATGTGGCGACGGGCGCGACGCGCGTTATCCTGACCGAGACGAGCGAACAATGGATCGATCTGTGCAAACAGTTTATATTTTTGAAGAACGGGGATTTCATCTGGGGATCAGACCGCGACGGCTTTCCGCATCTGTATCTGTATGCGAAAGACGGCACGCTCAAACACCAGATCACCTCGGGCCGTTTCGAAGTGGATCAGTTCTACGGAGTCGATGAGCAAACGGGCAGACTTTTTTATTCGTCGAACGAGTCGTTCGTCGGCGGACGCAGCATCTATTCAATCGGCCTCGATGGGAAAGGGAAGAAGCGGCTCACGAGCGAAGAGGGAACGCACAGCGCGAATTTTTCACGCGGAATGAAATTCTTCCTCGATTCGTACTCGACAGTCTCGCAGCCGTCGAAGATTCGACTGCTCGACGCATCGGGAACGCTCATCCGTGAGATCGAGAACAATCCTGTTCCGGCGCTCGCAGAGTACGCATTGGGGACGACGCGATTCTTCTCGTTCAAGACGACAGATGGAGTGGAACTGAACGCCTCCATGCTGCTGCCGGATGATTTCGATTCAACGAAGCACTATCCCATCATCATCGACACGTATGGAGGTCCCGGTTCTCAGGATGTGGTGGACAAGTGGGGCGGCGCCAATGGACTCTGGCATTCCTATATGGCATCGAAAGGTTATCTGATCCTCAAAGTCGACAACCGCGGGACGGCGGGACGCGGGCGCGATTTCATGAAGAGCGTCTATAAGCATCTCGGCACCTGGGATGCGGGCGATCAGATCGAAGGCGCGAAATATGCGGCGACGCTTCCGTACGTCGATGCGAAACGGATCGGCATCTGGGGATGGAGCTATGGCGGTTATACAACGACCATGGCGATGCTCCTGGGCGCGGATTATTTCAAGGCGGGTGTTGCGGTCGCGCCCGTCACGAACTGGCTGTATTACGATGCCCCGTATACCGAACGGTTCATGAACACTCCCGCGAACAATCCCGACGGATATGCGAAGAGCTCGGCTCTCGCGATGACGAATAAGCTGCGGGGCAAGTTCCTTCTCGTGCATGGTCTGAGTGACGACAACGTGCATTTCCAGAATACGGTGAACCTTGTGAAGGCGCTCGAAAAATCGAACAAGCAATTTTCAACGATGTTCTACCCTGATAAAAATCACAGCATCATCGGCGGAGGGGTGCGGCTTCACCTCTTCACGATGATCACGAATTTCTTTCTCGACAATCTCTAACACCCGGCCGGAGAACAGCGCACATGACGTATCAGGAGAAACTGCTCTACCATCAGATCCATCCGCTCAAACTTTCAGTGGACGTCGCCTGCGCGGCACTCGCGCTGTATTTCGTCTGGCAGCACGACTGGCTGTGGGGCATCATCATCGCCTTTATCCCGTCGATGGTCGCGTCGATGTATGTGTTGAAATATGAAAATCTCGAACCGCTCAAACAATCGCCCCTTGGCCGGTACGTCCGTTCCTATATGAACAAATATATGGATTGGACGCGCACGGGTGGACTGGCCGTGGCGGCCGCCGGAGCATGGATGCACGATGTCGCATTTATCGGAGCGGGCGTGGCCATCATTTGCTACACATGGCTCGCGGGATTCTTCAAGCGGAGCGCATGAAAAGCGGAACATTGAATGCGGCAACCAGGTTATACTGTATATGAATTGCCGCAACTTCAACGGAATCGCATATGAACAGGTTTGAATCATTCGGCATACGGTCATCGGACATCACGCCGGAGTCAGTATACCGCAGCCGCAGGGATTTTTTAAAACTCTCCGCATTCGGCGCGGTCGCAGCCGTCGCATCGCCGCTCCTCGGCGGCGCTTCGCGCCTTCTCGCACAGGACAAGAATTCCTGGTCGCCCTCCAATCGCAGCAAATATTCGACAACGGAAGATCTCAATTCGTTCAAAGAGATCACGACGTATAATAATTTCTACGAATACGGCACCGACAAGGCCGATCCGTCGCGCAATGCCTGGGCGCTGAAGCCCTCTCCATGGAAAGTGACGATCGACGGATTCGTCAAAAAGCCAGTCACGCTTTCGCTCGAAGACGTTCTAAAGGGCCGCACGATGGAAGACCGCATCTATCGTCACCGCTGCGTTGAAGGCTGGTCGATGGTCATTCCGTGGCTCGGATTCCCGCTTGCCGATCTTGTGAAAATGGCTGAGCCATCGTCCAAGGCGCAGTACATCCGTTTCACGACGCTCTACGCGCCGGAGCAGATGCCGGGACAAAGAAGCAGTGTGCTCGAGTGGCCGTACGTGGAGGGCTTGCGCATGGATGAAGCAATGAATCCGCTTGCCATCCTCGCGACCGGACTCTATGGCAAGCCGCTTCCGAATCAGAATGGCGCGCCGCTGCGTCTCGTCGTTCCCTGGAAATACGGATTCAAGAGCATCAAGTCGATCGTGAAGATCACATTCACCGACGTGCAGCCGCGGACCACATGGAATATTTCGGCGCCGAACGAATACGGATTTTATTCGAATGTGAATCCGGAAGTGGATCATCCGCGTTGGAGTCAGGCGAAGGAGCGGCGCATCGGCGAATTCTTCAAGCGCAAGACACTCATGTTTAACGGATACGGCGATATCGTCGCCGGACTGTATTCGGGCATGGATCTGCGGAAAAATTTTTAACGAGTCATTCTGTTCGAATGGGGAAGCGGCGTTCAGATCTCTCTGCGCGATGGCGATCTCACATCATTGATGGTTTGGCCGCGCCAGTATCACCCGTTGCTCCGTCCCTGTTGATAACTTCATTTGCCTATGGCTCTTTCATCACGTCTCCGTCTTCTCATCAAAGCATTCGTTTTCGCGGCGGCGCTTGTGCCGTTGGCGTTGCTCATCTGGAATTTCTTCAACGACTCGCTCAGTGCCAATCCGCTTTCAGACATCACGAATGAAACGGGCATCTGGACGCTTCGCTTCCTCGTGATGACAATCACCGTCACGCCCTTGCGCCGCGTCACGGGTCTCGCTGAAATTTCTCGCTACAGGCGCATGCTCGGACTCTTCGCATTCTTCTACGGTTCGCTCCATTTCACGACATACATCTGGTTCGATAAATTCTTCGACTGGAACGAGATCGTGCTCGACATTCCGAAACGTCCGTTTATCACGGCGGGCTTCCTGGCTTTTTCTCTCATGATCCCGCTTGCGTTGACATCCACAAAGAACATGATCCGCCGGATGGGAGGCAGGAAATGGAATCTGCTTCACCGGCTCGTCTACGTCTCGGCCATTTGCGGGGCCGTGCATTATCTCTGGCTTGTCAAAGTCATCACCGCTCCGCAGATTCTCTACGCCTCGGCCGTCTGCCTTCTGCTTGCGTATCGCGCCGTCTATTCGCTCCGTCTGCCGCGCAGAAAACCCGCCAAATGAAGAGAAATTACGCGTTCAATGTTTCATCTCTGCACGAAATTTTTTAGATTATAAGGACAATGCTGTTTTTGTTCTTTAAGAAAGTTCTTGTGCACATGACCGCGCGAAAAAAAGCTGAACTCTATTTGTTTCTTACGACATTCATCTGGGGAAGCACATTTGTGGTGGGGAAGATCGGCATGCAGGATCTTTCTCCGTTTGCATTCATCACCGTTCGCTTTACAGTCGGATCGCTTCTCTTCGGGCTGTTGTTTTCAAGACAATTGAAAGGCATTCCCTCGCGCACATGGAAACGCGGCGTGTTTCTCGGTGTGTTATTGGGAATCGGACTTGCCGTGCAGAACCTCGGTCTCTACATCACGTCCGCATCGAACGCAGGATTCATCACCGGAATGATGGTGATTTTCACGCCGCTTGCACAAATCGTCTTTCTCAAGAAAAAGCCGAAGGCGGGAAATCTGATCGGCATCGCCGTGGTGATCTATGGACTGTATCTGCTCACGATGCCTGACGGAACGGGCGGCGTGAATATGGGAGACTGGCTCGTCCTGCTTTCGTCAATCCTGTTCGGCATCTATATCGTGTTCCTTGACGTGTATACGAAGGAAGAGGACATCGTGAAAATGTCGTTCGTGCAAATCATGTCCGTCGCCGCCGTGAGCGTTTTCTTTCTTCCGTTCGAAACCGTACGACTGTCGATTACGCCGGCGACGGCGGTGATCGTGCTGTATCTGGCTTTCTTCGCGACAGTGGTCACGACGTACGTGCAGAACCGCTATCAGAAAGACACGACACCAACGAGCGCCGTGATCATTTTTTCGATTGAACCGGTGATCGGCGCGATACTCGCCTATGTGATCCTGAACGAGATGATCGGCTGGACAGGTGTTGCAGGCGGCGCGCTCATCGTGGGCGGTATCCTCGTTTCGGAATTCGCTGAAGATCTTGCAAGAAAAATTCACTTTATGGTGAGCCCGATCGGAGGGGAGGAGTGATGGCAACGCAGAATCATGCAGCGATCACTGTCAGCGGCCTTGTGCAGGGAGTGGGCTATCGCTGGTTTGCCAACCGGCATGCTCAGGCGATGGGATTGTCGGGCTATGTGAAGAATAATTACGACGACACAGTCTCGATCGAAGTGGAAGGCGAACGGAGCGTTATCGAGGCATTCATTGCCGAATTGAAGACGGGACCACGTTCGGCGCAGGTCCGCGATGTGCGCGTGGAGTGGAGCGACCCGAAGCATTTATTCACGGGATTCCGGATCCGGTAACACGCATATCAGTCGGACAGGCTAGTGTTCTGCATCCGGATACAATAATCAATACCAACGCACGCGTTCGTGATGAATCCGGATGTGCTGTCGTCATTATCAACGCACGCGTTTGTGCAGAATCCATTTACGGTAATCAATAGGAACGCTGGCTCATGTACAGAATCGGACATGGATTTGATGTGCACAGATTTGCGGACGATCGCGCGCTTGTGCTCGGCGGCGTTGAGATCCCGCACGACAAGGGCCTCCTCGGCCATTCGGACGCCGATGTGCTTCTCCATGCGATCTCCGATGCACTGCTTGGCGCGGCGGCGCTCGGAGATATCGGGCACCATTTCCCTGATACGGATGTGCGCTACAAGGGCATCTCGAGCCTGACGCTGCTCGAACACGTCGGAGCGTTGCTGACCGGACGCAACTATGCGATCGCGAACGTCGACGCCACGCTCGTGATGGAGCGCCCGAAGATCGCGCCGCATGTGCCGGCGATGCGCGAGAATATCGCGCGCGCGCTCCGCATCGACGTCGGTCAGGTCTCTGTGAAGGCCACAACAAATGAAGGACTCGGTTTCATCGGCGTGGGCGAAGGCGCGGTTGCCCATGCGGTTGCATTAATCACGTCACAGACAACCTGAAGGAGTTATTTCCCGTGGAGCACTTTGTCGAATTCTTTCAGCAGCTCAATCCGCTCTGGATTTATGTTTCGCTCTTCGCGATCGCATTCATAGAAAATATTTTTCCCCCCGCCCCGAGCGATCTGATGATCGTTGCCGGCGGATCGCTGATCGGTCTCGACAAGATCGATTTCTTTCCGGCGCTGATCTTTTCATCGCTCGGAAGCACCGCCGGATTCATTGTCATGTATAAGGTGGGCGAATGGTTCGGCGAGTCGATCATCGAGAAGGACAAGTGGAAATTCATCCCGCGCTCGAGCATACACACGGTCGAGTCATGGTTCAAGCGATGGGGATATTGGATCATTATCGCCAACCGCTTTCTCTCCGGCACGCGCGCGGTCGTGAGCGTGTTCGCAGGATTGTCTGAGTTGAATCTCGTCATGACCATCGGGCTGTGTTTCGTCAGTTCGGTGCTCTGGAACGGCATATTGATTTATTCCGGCATGCTGCTCGGAGCGAACTGGCATTTGATCGGACTCTATCTCTCCACATACAGCCAGTTCGTGACGGCGGGTCTTGTGGTTGTGGCAATCGTCGGAGTCCTTGTTTGGTTTTATCGCAGGAGTAAGAACTCGTGATCGACTTTCTTTATTCAATTGATGTTGCATTGTTCTTCTTCATCAATCATTCGCTCGCAAATCCGGTGTTCGACATCGTCATGCCGTTTGTGACCGACCTCAATAGGATTCGTGCGGGCCAGATCCTCTACGTGTCGGCGTGGCTGCTCCTGATGATCAAAGGCGGAAGGAACGGGCGTGTGGCCGGGGTGATGCTGATCGTGGGCATTGTCGTCAGCGACCAGCTGAGCAGCTCCGTGCTGAAACCGCTTGTGGGACGCATCCGTCCATGTCACGTGTTGCCCAATGTCCGACTGCTCGTCGAATGCGGAGGCGGACTGTCGTTTCCGTCATCGCATGCAGTGAACAATTTCTGCGCGGCCGCGATTCTCTCCTCGTTTTTCGCATCGAGACGATGGGTGTTCTTTTCGATCGCTTCACTCGTGGCATTCACACGGCCGTATGTCGGCGTGCACTATCCGTCGGACATCGCGGGCGGAGCGGTGATCGGCGCCGCATGCGGATACCTGCTCGCGTTTCTCTGGATTGAAATCGACCGGCGCTGGATCGCGCGTGAAGGGATTGTGGCAGAGTGAAATTTTCATTTTCGTTCCGATCGGATACAAAACACAACGCGATGCTTGCTGTCACGTCCGGAGCGCTCCTCGGACTCTCGTTTCCACCCCTGCCGCTCGGTGTTCTTGCATGCGTGGCGTTCGTGCCGTTTCTCATCCTTCTTGAGCGTCTCGAGTCGACCGCTCGCGTGCTGCGCTACTCGTACCTCACATTCTTTGTCTTCAGCGTGATTGCCCTCTACTGGGTGGGCGGCTTCACGCACCTGAAGGATCCGTATCTGATGATGGCGGGCGGCATCCTGCTTGTGTGGCAGCCCGTGTATTTTTCGGCAGCGACATTTGTCTTCGCGTTCATACGCCGTGAGTTGGGTGTCGTCCGCGGTACTGTTGCGTTACCGTTCGTCTGGGTGACATTCGAATGGATGTACGCGCTTTCGCAATTGTCGTTTCCCTGGCTCACGCTCGGCAACACGCAGACGTATTATCTGTCGACAATCCAGTTCATCGAGATCACGGGCGTGTACGGATTGTCGCTGTGGATCCTCGTGCTGAATGTCATTGCCTGGTTCGCTGTGAAGCGCGTGATTGCGGAAGGTGTGACAAAACGCGTGTTGCTGCCTGCCGTCTGTTTTGCCGTCGTGTTCGTGCTGCCGAATCTGTATACGTTGACGATGAACGCGGACGATGCGGTCCGTTCAACGAAACAGCCGTTAACGATCGGCATCGTGCAGCCGAATGTCGATCCCTGGGACAAGTGGGAGGGATCGGCGACATTTGCAGGCCGCTGGAAGCAGACACAGTTCTATCTCTCGCTTGTGCGAAAACAGAAACAGGACAGCGTCGACATTTCGATCCTGCCCGAGACAGCGATCCTGTTCAATCTGCCGGCCACGGGAGAATATTATCAGGCGATGCAGGCGACGCTCGACAGTCTGAATATCGGGCTGATCAGCGGATATCTCGGCATGCATATCTATGCGCCGGGAACGGAACCGCCGTCGAGCAGCACGTTCCGCGGAACGGATGTCCACTACGATGCCTACAACGCTGTGTTGTACATCGAGCCCCACAATCCGCTCGTGCAGACATACAACAAAATGCGCCTTGTGCCGTTCGCCGAACGCATTCCATACGCCGACGAGGTTCCGTTTTTGATCGCTCCGCTCAGATGGGGCGTCGGCATCAGCAACTGGGGATTGGGGAAGGACAGTACAGTATTTGTGGACACCCGGCACAACACGAAGTTTCTTGCGATGGTGTGCTACGAATCGATCTATCCTGAATTTGTCTCCGCGTTTGTGAAAAAGGGAGCGGAGTTCCTTGTCTTCATCACGAACGATAGCTGGTGGGGCAACACATCGGGCGCGCGGCAGCATAATCAGTTCGCGGTGCTGCGTGCCGTTGAAAATAGGCGATGGGTTGCGCGCTGCGCCAATGGCGGCATCTCATCGTTCATCGATCCGCTGGGGAATATGTACGATGCGACATCGATGTATACCGAGGCGTCGATACATCACCGCATCGTTCCGAGAACTGAGCTCACATATTATACGCGTCACGGCGACTGGCTTGCATACTTTTGCGGCGGCGTCTTTGTGAGTCAGATTCTTCTTGCATCACTTTTTTCGTACCTGAGACGAAGACGCGCTTCGTCCTGATTCCGAATGGGATCGTTGTGCCGGGGGTGAGTAATATTTTTTAGTCAGACAATCATAAGGAACATCATTCCATGTCACAAGCACTTATCGATTTGCGCAGCGACACGGTTACAAAGCCGACACCAGCAATGCGTGAAGCCATGTTCGCTGCTGAAGTGGGAGACGACGTTTTCGCCGAAGATCCGACAGTCAATCGTCTGCAGGAAAAAGTCGCCGCGCTTCTCGGCACAGAGTCCGCATTGTATATGCCGAGCGGATGCGCGAGCAATCAGATCGCGCTGAAGTCGCACACGCAGCCCGGCGACGAGATCATTGTCGAGACCGACGCGCACATCTTCAATTATGAGACCGCCGCTCCGGCGGTGTTGTCGGGTATACAGGTGAAGACGCTGCAGGGTGTGCGCGGTGTGTTCACCGCCGATCAGCTCCCGCCCGCGGTGCGCCCGTCGCAGTATTACATGCCTCCGACGCGCCTGATCGCCCTTGAGAATACGCATAACCGTGCCGGCGGTACGGTGTATCCGATCGACGAAATTAAAAAAATCAGCGACTATGCGCACGCGAACGGAATACTGATGCATTTGGACGGCGCCAGGCTCTGGAATGCAAGCGTGGCGACAGGCATTGCACCGGGAGAGTATGCGAAGCATTTCGATTCGATCTCCGTGTGCTTCTCGAAAGGCCTCGGCGCGCCGGTCGGTTCGGCGCTCTGCGGCAAACGTGAGTTCCTCACGAAGGCGCGCAAATGGCGCAAAGTCTTCGGCTGTGGCATGCGTCAGGCAGGCATACTAGCCGCAGCAGCCGAGTACGCGCTCGACAATAATATTGCTCGTCTGAAGGAAGATCACGACAAGGCGCGGTACTTCGCGGAAGCGGTCAATGCGGTGCCCGGACTGTGCGTCGATCTTGATGGCGTGCAGACCAATATCATCCTCGTGGATGTGAGCAAGACGGGAAAATCACCCGACGACGTGATCGCTCTGCTTAAACAACGGGGAGTGCTTGTTTCGGGCGGCACGTACACGACGATCCGCGCCGTCACGCATTTGGATGTGTCGATGGAACAGGTCAAAACCGCTGTCGATGTGATCAAGGAATTATTTGTTTAAAGAATCCCATACGCATGACATCATACGAAGAATTTAAAGCGCTCGCATCGGGCGGCAACATCATCCCGGTGTATGAAGAGCTCATCGCCGATACCGAAACTCCGGTCTCGGTCTATCTGAAGATCCGCGACGAGAGTCCGTATTCATTCCTGCTTGAAAGCGTGGAGGGAGGCGAGCATCTCGGACGATATTCGTTTATCGGATACAATCCGTTCATGATCTTCGACATCCGGGACAACGCGTTCTCCATCACGCCTCGTCATGAAGATGTGAAAGTGCTGCCTGCTCTCGTCACGCCGGACATGCATCCGCTCGAGGCGTTGAAGACGATCTTCGCACACTGCAAGTCGGTACCCGTACCCGGCCTTCCGCGTCTCACCGGCGGCGCTGTGGGGTATTTCGGATACGAAACGATCCGGCTGATCGAAGAGATTCCCGAGGCGCCCGTCGACGAGCTGAAGACCGAAGATGCGACGCTGATGTTCTTCGATACGCTGCTTGTGTTCGATGCGCTCAAGCGCAAGGTGATCATCATCGCGAACGGATACTGCAGCCGGGACGCTGACGATGCGCAGTTCCGCGCCGAGTATAAAAAGGCGGCGGATGAAATCGCGCGCATGATCGCGCTGCTCAAAAAACCGATTCCGTTGTCGATGACTCCGGTGACCGTTGGCGAAGTGACGCACTCGGTATCGAAGGCAGAATACTGCGCGATGGTAAAGAAGGCGCAGGAATATATCGTCGAGGGCGACATCTTCCAGGTTGTGCCGTCGCAGCGGCTGAAGGCAAAGTTCGACGGAGATCCGTTCAATATCTATCGAACGCTGCGCATCATCAATCCGTCTCCGTACCTGTACTATTTCACGATCAAGGATCTGAACATCATCGGCTCGTCTCCCGAGCTGCTCGTGCGCGTCGAGAATGGGGAAGTGGAAACGCGTCCAATCGCCGGCACACAGAAACGCGGCGCGACACCCGAAGAGGACGCCGCGCTCGAGGCGGTGCTCATGGCCGACCAGAAGGAGCGCGCCGAACATCTCATGCTCGTCGATCTCGGACGAAACGACATCGGTCGCATCAGCGAATTCGGCTCGGTCGATGTGACGCAGTTTATGGTGATCGAGCATTACTCGCACGTGATGCATATTGTCTCGAACGTGAAGGGGAAACTGAAGCAGGGACTCACGGCGCTCGATGCGCTTTATTCATGTTTCCCGGCAGGCACGCTTTCGGGCGCGCCGAAGATCCGGGCGATGGAAATCATCGCCGAGCTCGAGCCGGTGAAGCGCGGCGTCTATGGCGGCGCGATCGGCTATCTCGATTTTTCGGGAAATCTCGATTCGTGCATTGCCATTCGCACGATCGTGGTCAAAGACGGCACGGCGTATTTTCAGGCCGGAGGCGGAGTGGTCTACGATTCGGTTCCCGAGAACGAATACCAGGAAACGCTCCAGAAAATGTCGGCGCCGCTTGAAGCGGTCCGGCAGTTGCATATTCATCCATAAGCGGCGGCTCGTATGTTTCTCATCATTGACAATTACGATTCATTCACGTACAACCTCGTTCAATACATGGGCGAGCTTCATGCCGACATGAAGATCGTGCGCAACGACAAGATCACGCTCGATGAAATTCACGAGCTGCGGCCCGAAGGCATCGTCATTTCTCCCGGTCCCTGCACGCCGAAAGAAGCGGGCGTTTCAGTTCCGGTGATCACGCGATTCGCGCCCGACATTCCCATCCTCGGCGTCTGCCTCGGACATCAGTCCATCGGAGAAGCATTCGGCGGCAACGTGGTGAAGGCCGAGGCCGTCGTGCATGGAAAAACATCCACCGTGCATCACAACGGGAAGGGCATCTTCCAGGGCATACCGCAGGATTTCACTGCCGCGCGGTATCATTCGCTCGTGATTTCGCAAAAAAACTTCCCCGAAGCCCTTGAGATCACGGCTCTTTCCGACGATAATACAATTATGGGCGTTCGGCATCGTACTTACCCGGTGTTCGGGGTGCAATTTCATCCCGAGTCGATCGCGACACAATTCGGCAAAACCATGTTGGAGAATTTTATTCTCAGGAGATATTAATGCACTCGGACATATTTCAGGATCTCTATCGCGAATACCAGTCAGGTGACCTTGTCGTTCCGGAACGTTCGGTTCATGATAAGATGCAGGATGAAAAGCTGTACAGGCTCATGAAGGCGCAGAAAGACATCTGGCGCGTCTTTCATATGATGAGCGAGTTTGTCGACGGGTTTCAGCTGATGATGACGATGCCGCCGTGCGTGACGATCTTCGGATCGGCGCGTGTGAAGCCCGGATCTCCGTATTATGAATTGACTGTCGAAGTGGCAAAGGCATTCGCTGCCGTGGGCTATGGCGTCATATCGGGCGGCGGTCCCGGTGTGATGGAAGCGGCGAACAAAGGAGCGAAGGAAGCGGGCGTCGCCTCGGTCGGATTCAACATCACGCTGCCGTTCGAACAATCATCGAATCAGTACATCGATCCCGAGAAGTCGATGACGTTCCGTCATTTCTTTGTGCGCAAGGTGATGTTCGCAAAGTACGCGCAGGGATTCATCGCCATGCCGGGCGGCTTCGGCACACTCGACGAATTTTTCGAGGTGGTGACGCTTGTGCAGACGAAGAAGATCCGCGAGTTTCCGATCGTGCTTATGGGAACAGAATACTGGGGAGGGCTCGTTACATGGATAAAGACGCGCATGGTTGAAGACGGCATGGTATCGGTGAATGAACTGGACCTGATCACCGTCACCGACGATCCGGCCGAAGCCGTGCGGACGATCGAACAGTTCTACGAAACGAAGGAACATATTCCCAACTTCTAATCACACCCGCATCCGGCTCTTCCGCCTTGTTGCGGGGGAACCGGAGGGTGCCTGCATGATGCCTATAGACAAGAACCGTGTTGCACACGTGTTGGATGAAATTGGCACGCTGCTCGAGATCAAAGGCGAGAACGTCTTCAAATGCCGTGCGTATCACAACGCATCGCGGACGATCGCCGGACTCGATTCGGATATCAAGGAGCTGATCTCGTCCGGCGAGATCAACAGCGTCAAGGGAATCGGCGAAGCGCTCTCCGAAAAAATTACCGAACTTGTCACGACCGGGCGGCTGCCGTACTACGAGGAGCTCAAGGCATCGATTCCTCCCGGTGTGCTCGAGATGATGAAGATCCCCGGCGTCGGTCCGAAGAAAGTGAAGCAACTGCATGAGCAGATGAAGATCCGATCCGTCGACGAGCTCGAGAAGGCCTGCAGAGAGGGACGGCTTGGTGATGTGGAAGGATTCGGCAAGAAGACGCAGGAAAATATTCTCACCGGTATTGAGCAACTCCGCAAGAACAGTTCGAAATTTCTCTATTCGATCGCCGAAGCGGCCGCGCAAAAAATCCTGGCCCGGATCCTCGAACAGAAGGGCGTGCTCGAGGCCGAAATCGGCGGATCCATCCGCCGCAGACGCGAGGTGATCGGCGACATCGACATCCTCGTCAAGGCTGAACTGAAAGACGCCGAAGTTATCCTCAAGGCATTCACGACACACGAAACCGTCGAACGCATCATCGGCGTGGGCGAAACGAAAGCCAGCGTCGTGCTCGATGCGGGAATCAATTGCGATCTCCGCGTTGTCGATCCCGGTGAATATCCCTTTGCGCTCATTTACTTCACGGGCAACAAAGAGCACAATGTTCGGATGCGCACGATGGCGCGGAAGCAGAATCTCACGCTGAATGAATACGGATTCTCAGTTATCGGTTCAGAGGATACGCGCGGCAAGGCAAAGCAGGTCGTCCACGCAAAATCAGAAAAAGATATCTACCGGCATTTCGGCCTCGACTATATTCCGCCCGAGCTCCGTGAGGATCTGGGTGAATTCGAGGCTGCCGCGGCCCGAAAACTGCCCGTACTGATCGAGGAACGCGATATTCGCGGCACATTCCACTGCCACACGAACTACAGCGACGGCGCCAATACAGTCACCGAAATGGCGGAGGCGGCGCGCGCGCTGGGCTGGGAATATCTGGGCCTTGCCGATCACAGCAAGGTGGCCGCCTATGCAAACGGGCTCGACGAGACGCGCGTAAGAAAACAGCAAAAAGAGATCGATGCGGTGAATCAAAATCTGAAGAATTTCCGTATACTCAAGGGAATAGAGGTTGACATCCTGGCGAACGGCGACCTCGACTTCAGCGACGCAGTGCTTTCGCTCTTCGATTTTGTTGTCGCCTCGGTCCATTCCGGATTCAAGATGAGCGAGGCTGACATGACGAAGCGCATATTGAAGGCTGTCCGGAATAAATATGTCACGATGATCGGGCATCTGACCGGTCGCCTGTTGCTGACGCGCGAACCCTACGCCGTGAATCAGCAGGAGATCATCAAAGCCGCGGCTGCTTCGGGAACGATCATCGAGATTAACGCGCATCCGACGCGTCTCGATCTAGACTGGCGGCTCTGCCGGTATGCGAAGGAACAAGGTGTACTGTTTTCGATTAATCCCGATGCACACGTGACAACCGGTCTGCGCGATGTGCGATACGGCGTGGGAATCGCCCGGAAAGGATGGCTCGAGAAAACGGATGTCCTCAATACATCGACGCTGCGCGAAGTGGAACAGTATCTGAAACTTAAATAATGCGGAAATAATGGAGCGCAACATGGGCACACGCAATCAAATATCGTACGGCGGGATCATTCTGGTCGTTATTGGCGTCATGTTTTTACTTGACACGCTTAATATCGCAAACTTCGGACACATGGTATCGATGTGGTGGCCGCTCATTTTGATTCTTGTGGGCATCAATATTGTGATGAGACAGAAACGCGAACAGCGCGCGCGTATCGGCGATACGCAGGAAGCCGTCTTCGGCGACACTGCGCATCAGGATGTGAAGTCGAACAGCATTTCCTATTCGAACGTTTTCGGCGATCTCGATGTTAAAATAACGTCGCAGGAATTCCGCGGTGGATTCGTGTCGACAACATTCGGCGACTCGCATATCGATCTGTCGGCGGTCGAGATGGCGTTCGGCGAGAGTCTGCTGCGCATCGACGGTGTCTTCGGAGATGTGCATGTGCTGGCGCCGAGGAACTGCGGAATCATGGTCACGGCGAAGACGGTGTTCGGCGATGTGAGCGTGATGGGAGGGAAGAAATCGGGTTTCGCGCAGGAGGTGCTGCAGAAATCGGATGGATACGACGATGCGCCGAAAAAACTAAAAATTTATTTGAATCAGGTGTTCGGAGACGTACGCGTGTGGTGAGAGAAAATGTACATGATGACGGCGGCGGCACGGGCCACGGCGGTAACACCGGCGGAGACACGAGTCCCGCCGTTTCAGTAACAGCCATCGATCTGTCCCGGTCGGGGATGCTGATCATGAACGGAGAAGAGTCCGCGGATTTTCTTCAGCGCCTGTCGACGAATAATTTTCGCACATTCAACTCGGGCGCGGCGCTGCAGACGGTGCTGACCGACGAGAAGGGGCGCATCATCGACGTTGTCATTGCGGTGCATCGGGGCGCATCGATCATGCTGCTGACAAGTCCCGGCCGATCCGAAGCGGTGAAGACGTGGCTCGAACGGTTCATCATCATGGAGGACATCACGATCGACGAAGAAACGGGTCAGCATGCCTGTGTGGCGATCACAGGCGACGACTCGGAAATCGGGCGACTCGTTTCTTCAGCAGAGCCTGCGCCGCACGACACACTTGTCACGCTCATTCCTTTCTCCTATTATTCAATTCCCGCAACCCTGGCAGTTTCGAATTCTACCGCTCACATTCAGTCGCTTCTTGCATCGCGTCACATCTCACTATTGATGCCCGAGATGTTCGACGATTTTCGCATCGCGCATGGAATTCCCGCACCGGGCAAAGAGATTGTTGAAAAAACGAATCCGCTTGAAGCGGGACTGCGCGGAATCGTCGATTTTTCGAAGGGATGCTATATCGGTCAGGAGGTCATTGCGCGACTCAATACATATGAAAAAGTGCAGCGATTGCTCTGCAGAGTGCGTGTCTCTTCCCGTCCGCCGGTTGATGCCTCAGCAGAAGTAATTGGAGAAGAAGGCGGACATGGTTATATTACGACACTGGGCAGGAATGTGGGAGACGACGGCTCGGTCGACGCGCTTGCAATGATCCGAGCGGCTTCTGCAGTTCAGGGCGCTTGTTTTACTTTTCGTGATACAAATATTCAGGTTGTGGTAGAATCAATATTATAACGGATGCACTGCACGATCAACATGGAATCACTCAATATTACCGCTTCTGAAAAGAAGGACCTGTACGAAGAACTCATCCCTCAGATCGCATCGCTCATCGCCGATGAGAAAGACCGCATCGCGGCGCTCGCTAATACGACCGCCGCGCTGAAAGAGGCGTTCCCGTCGTATTCGTGGGTGGGATTTTATTTATTGAAGGATGGCGAATTGGTTGTGGGTCCGTTTCAGGGGAAGATCGCCTGCACACGCATCGCGCTCAACCGCGGAGTCTGCGGAGCGGCCGCGACGAGACGGCAGACGATTGTCGTAGAGGATGTGGATGCGTTTCCCGGTCATATCGCCTGCGATGGAGGGTCGAAATCCGAGATCGTCGTTCCGCTCATCAGCAACGGATCTCTTGTCGGTGTACTCGATGTTGACAGTTACGCGTATGCGAATTTCGACGAGACCGACAAACGCGCTCTCGAACGATTGTGTGCACAAATCGCTGCATCGCATTTTTAATTCATCAACCATTCATCCCATAATGGCGCAACAGGAAGCCATTCAAGTGAAATAGCCAATGACCAAACGACAGCGGCCGACAGCAGTCCCGACGACGAAAACAAAAAAAGTCCGCACGCGCCCGGTTTCAGGACCGGCGCCCATGGCACAGAAAGTCAGAGAGCATCATGAAGTCGACGACACGATAGAACCCGTCCGATCGCGCAGCGCGAAGCCGCTGTTGAAAGCCGAGAAGGCATATAAGAACGAGGGATTTCTGAATTCAAAAAGCGCGCGTCCCATACGCATACTCTCTGAATTCTTCGAACCGTTGAGCCGGTTCGAATATTATGCGGTCAAGGATACTGTGGTGTTTTTCGGATCGGCGCGCATCAAGCCGCCCGCTACTGCCGAGAAGGAACTCGCGCTCGTCCGCAAAAAGATCAGTCTCGCAAAACGCGTGAGTCCGAAACTGAAGGATCTGCTGAAAGTCGCCGAAACCGGCGTCGCGATGTCGAAATATTATGATGACGCTGTTGAGCTTGCGCGCATGCTGACCGAATGGACGAAGAAAATGAAGCGGCCGAACCGTTTCATCGTCTGCTCGGGCGGGGGACCGGGGATCATGGAGGCGGCGAACAAGGGCGCGTCGCTCGCGAAAGGAAAAAGCGTCGGACTGAATATCAGCCTTCCATTCGAACAGTATCCAAACGGATACATCTCGCCGGAGCTGAACTTTGAGTTTCATTATTTCTTCATGCGCAAATACTGGTTCATGTATCTCGGGAAGGCGCTCATTGCGTTTCCCGGCGGATTCGGGACGCTTGACGAGCTGATGGAATTGCTCACGCTGCTGCAGACGCAGAAGATCAAAAAGAAAATGACCGTGGTGCTCTTTGGCAGACAGTATTGGAACGAGGTCATCAACTTCCGGGCGCTCATCAAATACGGGATGATCGGCGAGGAGGACATGGCGCTCTTCACATTTGCCGATACGCCCGAAGAAGCCTTCGGTCATCTCACACGCTCTCTTGAACGCAACTATTCGGAATTATTTGAATGACAACGATCGACGAAAAAGACACGGGCGAGATCAGATCGCTGCTGACGCTGCTCGACGACGACGATGCCGTGGTGTACGAAATGGCGCGAATACGCCTGCTCGAGATCGGCAGGACGGCGCTTAGCTCGCTCAATCCTGCGCTGTTCCCCGAGGGCACGCTTTTACACGAGCGCGTGTCCGAAGTATACGAAACAACCGTGGCCTCCCAATTCCGTGAACAGCTCCGATCGTTCATGGCGAAGCATCCGACGATCGACGATCTGGAGGATGCGATGATCCTGATGGCACGGCAACGCTTTCCGTTTCTCGATGCGAAGTCAATTCACGAGCGACTCGCTTCGATGAGCGCCGAGCTTCGCCGCCGCATCGATCCCCAGGTTTCGCCTGTCGAGTGCGTCCATGCCGTCTCGAAATATTTTGGCGAAGAGCTTGGATTCGCGGGGAACAAGGCGAATTACTACGACGAACAGAACCATTACCTGAATCGTGTGCTTGAGACACAGAAAGGATCGCCGATCCTCCTGTCGATTTTGTATATGGTGGTGGGGAAGAAGATCAATCTGCCCATCGAAGGCATTGGTCTTCCGGGACGATTCGTCGTGCGATTCAATTATCCGCAGAAACCGATTTACATCGATCCGTTCGACCGCGGGAAGATGCTTTCACGCGCCGAATGCGAAATGCTCATCGAGAATTCGGGGAGGGCGTTATCGGACGACTATTTCGAGCCGATGTCCGTTGCGCGCATCATGGAACGCGTCTTCAGGAATCTGATTATCTCCGCCGAACAGAAGAACGATCAGTCACGCGCAGAGCTGTTTGCCGGTTATATTGATATTGTGACGGCAAAGGTGTACATTGGATAGTGACAAGAGGGGGTGACATGGTTTCGACGGGGTCGAGAAATGTTAGGCATAAGCATACCGTGCTCTTCGTGTTGCACGTTAATCTCGCGCGAAAAACAATAAACGATAACTACGGTTACCGTCTCGCAGCCTAACCCACAAGGTTAATCTGCGCATCGAAAATGCGGCCCACCTGACGGCTGCATTCCAGGTGTCGACTTAAGTCAGGTTGGTTCGCAGACTGTGGAGGCTATGCGGACGAGACTCTCAAGCCCTCTGCTAAGTTCCGAAAACGCGGGTTCGGCCGACGTTGCGGAACGATACGTACACGAGCCGGACTGAGTATGGAGAAGGCCTAATGGTTTTCACTTCGGACCGGGGTTCGACTCCCCGCACCTCCACGAATTGAATAAAAACCCGTCACGACAACACCTGTTCATCGT
>DATGXR010000345.1:0-1533 GCA_035298825.1 Bacteroidota bacterium | reverse complement strand
GCCCTTGGGGGGATGCGGAAATCCGAAGTAGCCGAGCAGCATGTCGTGCGCGATGATCGGAAACATGCGCGCGATGCCAAGCGCCGAGAGTTCGCCGAAGAGCGATTTCGATCGCGCGGTGAGAATGAAATTCTTTTTGGACGGGCGCCCGGGCGCGACCTCGCGGCCGATGAATTCGCGGGGCAGTCCCTTGACTGTCTGTACGGCGAACGTCTTTCCGTCCTTGCGCAGCAAGACAACGCCCTTGGTGACGAGAAGTTTTCCCATCACCGACAGGAGGACTGTGCCGAGTATGAATGAAAGATCGAGTGAGGAATTGACGACCTTGCTGAATTCCAGCAGCGGCAGAAGATCGAAACCCTCTGTGTTCTGCGTTCGGGATCGGGTCTGCCTGGTCATGGCGCTGCTCCGCGGTTCGTTCATTAATGAAGGAGTTTCGTCATGCGAAGGATGTTACGGTTTGCATGAAATTGAAAATCTACGCTGTCCATTACTTTTTTCATCAGGTACAAGCCGAGTCCGCCGCGCCTGTATTGCGTCATATATTCCTTCATATTCGGCGGCGGCACGCTGTTCGGATTGAAATTCTTGCCGCGGTCGGCGATGAGGATCTCGAACTCTCCCCCGTGCATGCCGACATTCACCTCGATCGATTCATCGGGGGAATAATTGTATGCGTGCTTGATGATGTTCGTGCAGGCTTCATCGACAGCGAGCATAATATTGTTGACATCTTCGTCCCTGAATCCGTACAGGCGCGCGGCCTGGGCAACGAACTGGCGCACGTCGTTCAGGCGCTCGGTTCTGCTCGGAATCGTGATCGTTGATGGCTGCGTATTTTGATTGTTTGTAATCACTGGCGTTCTCTCCGGTCTCATCAGGGCAGTCATCAGGACACTGCTGCAAACTTTGCGATTGCTTCGCTTTCATCGTTGACAATATCGTACAGCATTGGAAAGCCGAGCAGGTCGAAGATATTGTAGACCTTCGGCGACATATTCGACATCTTGATGTCGCCATTGTTCGCCCTCACATCCTCGATGTACGCCATAAACACACCCAGACCGGCACTCGAAATATACGTGAGTTCCTTGCAATTGACGATGAGCCGATACTTATTGCTGTTCAATAATTTCTGAAATGCATCTTCGAGAATCGGCGCTGTGTGCGCGTCGAGATAGCCCCACAGGTCGAGCACGTGAGCCGTTTCATTTTCCCGAATTGTCACTTTGAATTCATTCATACTATATTCTCCTGTGTCCTCGCTTAATTTGCATCACTTGTACAACTTATAACGCCGGAATAAAATGGTCCGTCTCATGTTCGTCGATGCCGTTCCATTTCACGACGAAGACGGTGAGATCGTCGTCGTATCCGGTCGCATCGGTAAAGTCCCATACATTCTGAAGGATCTCTTCGGTGAGTTCCTCGACAGTGCACAACCGTTTCGCCTCGATCAGGCGCCGAAGCCGCTCCGGTCCGAACTCCTCGCCGAGCGCGTTGCGCGATTCGGTCACGCCGTCCGTGTACATA
>DATGXR010000344.1:0-3664 GCA_035298825.1 Bacteroidota bacterium | reverse complement strand
GTGAAGCGCTGCGGCGATGCAGAACGTGTGTGGCCAGCGTCTTCCTCACATACTGTCTCGCATGCACTTGCGGTATCGTCATGGCGCATCAGGGAAATGAATTCGCCTTATCACAAGGGGACAGGATTGTCAGCAACGTGATGAAAAACGACAAGGCGTCGCTCGAGTACCAGGTGGGAAATAATCTTTCGGCTGCCATCAATGACTGCACGGGAAATCTATTCTTTGCGGCCATCCCGCAAACCCTGTTGGGATTCGGCGTCGTGCTTCCATATTTCACCGTGGCATACCAAGGCTGGATCGGAGGGATCGTCTCTGTCGATGGAGAGCAGAGGAGCAGATTCAGCTCTGTCAGGTCCGGCGCATATTACCTGATCGTTTTGATCATGCAATTTATCCCGTTTTCGTTATGCATCGGAGCGGGTGTGAGGTGCGGGATCGATCTCTATCGATATAACGCTTCCATCGGTTGGAAGGTGTACAACTACCACTTTCCTTTGAAGAGCCTGCGTGATGTGGCAGTGGTCGTGCTTGCGAGCGTGCCCCTGTTTTTCATTGCCTCATGCTTTGAATTCTTCTCGCATTGGAATGTGTGAACTCTTCCTTGCGAATTTCAAGACGCACATTACCTGCACGTGCGCGTTACCGCGAAAATGCGCGCTCGACGCGTGCGATCGTCTGATCCATCCAGTCGTTTGTCTCCTGGCGGATCATCTGTCGGGCTGCGTCGGCTTCGAACCAGTCGATCGTGCGTTTGATGCCCTGGGCAAAGGGAATTGTCGCTGTGAATTCAGGCACGAAGCGCTTGATTTTCGTATTATCGAATATCACGCTCGTCACTTTGTCGCCGATCAGCTCGCCAGTCAAACGATCGTCGACCGCCGCAAGCATGTCCGACGGAATGTGCACGATCCGGGCCTCGCATCCCAGCGTTTCGGCAAGCGTCTGATGGATCTGATCCCAGGTCAGGATCTCGTCGGATGTGATGTGGAACGCATGCCCGATCGACTGCCGGTGGCCGATGAGTCCCGAGAATCCTTTCGCAAAATCCTCCGAGTGCGTCAGCGTCCAGAGCGATGATCCGTCGCCGTGCACAATGATCTTCCTGCCGCGCCTGATTCTGTCCGCTGTCGTGAAGTCCCGCCAGCCGCCGATCGGGATCGGAATGACATTGTCGTATGTGTGCGAAGGCCGCACGATCGTGACGGGAAAGTCGTGCTCCCGATGGTACGACAGCAACCGCTCTTCGCACGCGATCTTGTTTCTCGAATATTGCCAGTAGGGATTGCACAGCGGCGTCGATTCGGTGACGATCGGATGCCGGGCCGGACGCTGGTAACATGAGGCGGAACTGATGAAGATATATTGCTTCGTTGTATTCCGGAAGAGTTCAAAGTCGCGGTGGATATCGTCTTCGTGATAGGCGATCCAATTGACGACGCAGTCCCAGCGATGATCCTTCAGCGTCGCAGCGATGCCGGGACCTGTGATGTCTCCCGTGATTGACTGCGCTCCGGGAATCGAGGCGATCGTTTTTCCGCGGTTCAACAGGAAGAGTTCTATGCCGCGTTCGATGGCAAGACGGCTCACCGCCGTGCTGATATTTCCAGTTCCGCCGATGAATAAGACTTTCATTGTGTTCCTTCCGTGTTCGTTGATGTGAACGAAGCAACGATCGAGTATAGTTGAAGGCCGGGTGCACTGCTTCCGGCGCAGAGTGCGACACGAATTACAGATTTTATCGCTACGGAGAAAATTTCTCGCCGCTTACAGTGTAATAGTTTATGCGTTCTTTGGCAATGTGATCCATCGTTGTTCTTCTGCGCTTTCAAAGACGGCGTCGATCACGCGCATATTGGCCACAGCGTCAGAGATCGGTACGGGCGCCGGCGTGTTGTTCAGGATGGAAAGCGAAAACTCGTCGCCCTGCATCGTATACTGATTGAAGCGCTCGAATTCGATTTTGCGCGCGCCGGATGCATTATGACAGGTGACCGTTGCGACATTGTCGGGAAACGGCGTGAAGGGAATGTCGATCTCAATTCTGCCTTTGGCGCCGAAGATCGTCGCATGCTGCGACGGCGCAAGCTGCGTCGAGCAGGTAAATGTCGATCGGCCCTGCGCGAATTCAAGGATGCCTGATGTGAGCGAGTCGATTTTCGTCTCCGCATCGCGCTCGATGCTGCCGAAGACGCGTCGTGGTTCATCGTTGAAGATGAAACGCGCAAGCGAAATGCAGTAGCATCCGATGTCAAGCAGTCCGCCTCCTCCGATCTCACGCTGATTTCTGATGTCATCAGGATTCGTGTTGTAATACGTGAAGCGGGATTCCACATACTTCACTTCGCCGATTGCTCCCTCATCGATCAGCGCGCGAATGCTCTTCCACTGGGGATGGAATTTGTACATGAAGGCTTCCATGATCCTGAGATGCGGATACTGCCGTTGCGCGCGCACGAGCTCTTCGCCGATGTGTGCGTTGAGCGCGATGGGTTTTTCACACAGCACATGTTTTCCCGCCTCGAGGGATTTCATTGTCCATTCTACATGCAGATGATTCGGAAGTGGGATATAGACCGCATCGATCTCCGGATCCGAAAGCAATTCGGCATACGATCCGTAATAGTTCGGAATGGATAATTTTTCGGCGCAGCGTGCGGCTTTGACAATATCGCTTGAAGCGATGGCGCGTATCTCCGTGTGGACGCCCTCGAGCATGGCCGGAATGACTTTGTCCATCCCGATGCGCGCTGTGGATAGAATTCCCCATCTGACTTTTTTCATGGCAACCCCAGTTCCCGTCGTATTCCCAATTCCAGGCCGCGCAGCTCGGCCAGACCGCGCATGCGGCCAAAGAGTGAGTAGCCTGGATAAATATTTTTCCTGTCCATATCCGGCAGCATGAGCCGTCCGTGATCGGGCCGCATCGGAATGCGCGTGTCGCTTCGGCCCTCGTCGATGCGCCGCTTTTGCTCGATCAGGAGCGTTTTCATCACTTCGTAGAGATCGATATCGCCGGCGAGATGGTCCGATTCAATGAAGTCGCCCTGGGCGTTGCGCGTGACGTTGCGAAGATGAACGAAGCTGATGCGGTGCGCAAAGCGACGGGCCATTCGGACAAGATCGTTCGCGAAGCCCGCGCCGAACGATCCCGTGCACAATGTGACGCCGTTTGAAACAGAGTCCATTGCAGCGATGACTTGTGCCACATCCTCCTCTGTCGATACGACGCGCGGCAGTCCAAGAAGCGGCCGCGGCGGATCATCGGCATGGATTGCCATGCGGATGCCGGTTTCTTCGGCCGTCGGAATCACATCGCGAAGGAACGCGTAAAGATTCGCCCGAAGCTCGGCATCGCCGATAAATTCATACTCAAGCAGCGCCGCCCGAAATTCGTCGAGCGAGAGCGCTTCGAGCGATCCGGGAAGACCGTACAGCACGGTTTGTGTCAGCGCGTCTCGTGCCGCTTCGTCGAGCGTGTTGAAATACGCTTTAGCGTGCGAGATCTGTTCCGGAGTGTAGCTCGATTCGGCATTGTGACGGCGAAGGATAAAAAGATCGAACGCGGCAAAGGCAACGGTGTCGAATTTCGTCGTGATCGATCCGTCGGCGCACACGACGTTCAAATCGGTGCGCGACCAGTCCAATACCGGCATAAAATTAT
>DATGXR010000343.1:0-20848 GCA_035298825.1 Bacteroidota bacterium | reverse complement strand
TATTGAAAATGGTTATGCCGAAATATATTTGCACGCTGCAGGATATCGGTCTGGCGATGATCAACGCGGTTCGCTTCGGATATCCGAAAGCAATCCTCGAGGTGCCTGATATTCGGGAACTGGCTTCCCGGTAAGCGCGCAGTGAGAGACGGAACCGTGTAATGCCGCCGGGTGCGGAATTTTTGCATTGGGCTTTCTGTTAGTATGAGCGGGGTGCACTGGAGATGTCGATCACCGAGAGGAGGGGAGCATGAATACGAGCAGAAGAGAGTTCATTGCAATGCACGGCGCGCGGATCGTCGGCGGAGCGCTGATCGCGGAAATCACGGTGCCGGAAATCGTCTCGGCCATGGCGCGCACCGTTCAGGTCACCGAGGTGTCGCCGAACGAGGATCTGATGCGCGAGCACGGCCTTCTCAACCGCGTACTGCTGATTTATGATGATGCCGCATACACAATGAAGGCGGGGCGTGATTTCCCGCCGGATGCACTCAACGGCGCCGCCGTCATCATCAAGGAATTCATCGAGGATTATCACGAGAAGCTCGAAGAGGACTTCCTCTTCAAGCGTTTCGAAAAAGCCAATTCGCAGACAGAACTCGTTCCGGTGTTGCGCGACCAGCACGACCGCGGACGAAAGCTCACCGGGTTCATCATCGCCCATTCAAACCAGCCGGATCTGAGAGACGATTCGCTGAAGCGCGATGTCATAGCGCACATCGATGCATTCACACGCATGTACCGTCCCCACGAATCGCGCGAGGATACGATCCTGTTTCCCGCATTCAAGAAACTCGTCTCGCCTCATGAATACGACGCTCTTGGCGACGATTTCGAAAACGAGGAAAAGAAAAAATTCGGGAACGAAGGATTCGAATCGGTCCTGCAGCGCGTCGAGTCCCTCGAAAAGCAGGTCGGCATCTATGACTTGTCGCGATTCACGCCGACGCTGTGAGGAATGCCTGAATTTGCAGGGAGAAGTGCGACGGCTTCCACGGCCGTCGCACTTCCAGCCACCAAGATCTGCTGATTGAATCAGCGTTGATAGGAAAAATTCTTTTCTTTCCGCGTTCCTTTTTTCATCTGCCACTGCATCCCTTCATGTGTCCTTTACATCTTTGAGTACGTTCTGGTGTAATCGCTTACAGCAGATTGCTTGCCAGTTCCGCGAGCTTCGACCGTTCGCCTTTCTCAAGATTCACATGCGCATAAATCGACTGTCCCTTCATTTTTTCTATGAGGTAACTCATGCCGTTCGAAGAACTGTCGAGATACGGATGATCGATCTGGAAAATGTCGCCCGTGAAAACGACCTTCGTTCCTTCGCCGGCGCGTGTGATGATCGTCTTCACTTCATGCGGCGTGAGATTCTGCGCCTCGTCGACGATGAAGAAAACTTTGACGAGACTTCTGCCGCGGATGTACGTCAACGGTTCGACGACGAGCTTTTCCTCCTCGATAAATTTGCTCACCGTTGACGCCTTCGAATCGACCTCGGTGTACTGATGCTGGATGATGCCGAGATTGTCGAACAGCGGCTGCATGTACGGATTGAGCTTCGACTGGATGTCGCCGGGCAGATAGCCGATGTCCTTGTTGCTCAGGGGGACGACGGGGCGCGCGACGAAGATCTGGCGGAATGACTTCCGGCGTTCGAGCGCCGCGGCGAGCGCAAGCAGCGTCTTGCCCGTACCGGCTTTTCCCGACAGGCTCACGAGCTGTATGTCGTTGTTCAACAGCGCGTTGAGCGCGAACGTCTGTTCGGCGTTGCGCGGCGCGATGCCGTACGCATTCGGCTTGTCGACGCGGATGAGCTTCTGGCGAAGCGCATTGTACGTGACAAGCACCGACTGCTGCCGGTTCCTGAGGATGAAATACTGATTGGGCGTGAGCTCCAATCGCGGCGACAGTGAGGTTGCGTCCGCTTCATACGGAGGCTGGTGAAAGCGGTCGATCAGCTCTGACGAAACATTCTCGATCACCTCGCGCCCCGAATAGAGCGACATGACGTCCTTCACCTGATCGCTCCGGTAGTCCTGAGCGCAGAGGCCGACCGATTTCGCCTTCATGCGAAGGTTGACATCCTTCGACACGAGGATGACCTGCTTCGTTTTCTGTTCCTTGAAGATCCGATACGCGATGTTGAGTATATGGTGGTCGGGTTTTTCGCGTGAGAAGTTGAGTCTCAGATCCGCGTGGAATTCGCGTTCGAGCTTGATGCTGATGCGGCCGAGTCCCGCGCCGATCTGTACTCCGGCTGTGAACATCGAATCGCCGCTCAGCAGATCGAGCGCGCGCGTAAACTCGCGCGCATGGTAATTGAGTTCTTCCTTGCCTTTCTTGAACTGATCGAGCTCTTCGAGCACCGTCACCGGAATGACGACGTCGTTCTCTTCGAATTGATAAATGCAGGAACTGTCGTGAAGGATCACATTGGTGTCGAGCACAAAAATCTTCTTCCGTTTATTTCTCATCGTTCCTCCTGCTGACGTGAATGAATGCTCACACCCGGTGTGAGCAAGGTAAATTCAATATCGCCGGAAAGCACTGAACCTCACCGGCGGAGCCGAAATGAAGTCCTTATTTCTTCAGCGTCCGTATCACACCCCGCACCGCTTCGGCCGGCGAGGTCGGCTTCATGCCGAACCGTTTTTCGAATTTCGAACTGTCGAAGAAATAATCGCGATTGTATTGATATGTCATCTCCTTAAATTCGCGCAGGATCGGAACGAAGACACCGACTATCGTGAGGAGCCATTGGGGCATGGCCGAGTACTTCGGTTCTACGCCCATTTCTTTCGCGAAGAGCGTGATCCAATCCTTTCCGGTAAGAGGCGTTCGATCGCTCGGGAGGTGCCATATCTGCCCATACGCATCGGGCGTATTTCCGAGGAGGGCCGTCGCAATTCCTGCATCCGGTGAGTATGTGAAATTATGCCGATGATTCACATCGATGAACCAGTTCGCCTTCTTTCCCTTCGCAAAGTTATTGTAGACCAATTCAACGCAGAGGCTGTTCGTGGGCGAAAGAAAATCGGCCGATCTGGCGATGAGCGCGTTCACTTTGCCGCTCTTCATATCATCGAGCAGCATCTGTGCAATCTGAGCGCGGACCATTCCTTTCTTGCTCGGCGGCCGCATGGGAGATTCCTCTGTCATATGGGGAATCGCGCCGATGTCGTACATATAGACATTGTCGAAGAATACGAGCTTCGCATGCTGCCTGCTGCAGGCATCGAGCACGGCGCGCATGAAGGGTGGCCATGTGCGTTGCCAGACATCGAGCTTGTATTCAAAACCGACTGTCACGTACACAATCTCCGAGCCGCTGATGGCACGCTCGATTTGCGCGGGATCGGTAAAGTCGGCAGTGAAGAGCTCATCGGTCTCATTCACTTTTTTGGGGTGCCTGCTCACCAACCGGATTGATGTCGTGTACTGTGTGAGTGCTTTTGCGAGTTCTGTGGCGATCGCGCCGCCCGAGCCGAGAATTGTTTGCATCGTAGCGTCTTCCGTTCCGTTGTTGGGTGTTGACCGGCGACGACTTCCGCCGACACCGGTCTCTGCATTGACAATTTACGAAGCCGTGGCGGAATGTAGCCGACAGCACCGGCTGCAGTCATAAGTAATTTCGCCACGGTCCATAAAAAATGATACGAAATTCCCGGCACAAAAAGGAAAAAAAAATCGCGCCGAACGTACGCCGTATCACATCGTGTGACCGGATTTCAACTGACTCTCCGAATCGATCAGGTAACCGCCCTGGACGACGACCTCGTCGCCGGGTTCGAGGCCGCGTGTGATCTCGTATGTGCCGTCGATCCGTGCGCCGATGCCGACCTCACGCTGTTCGAACGTGCCGCCGTCTTTTTTCACGAAGACGAGATTGCGCTTGCCGGTGATGAGGACAGCCGTTACAGGAACGATCAACGCGCTGCCGGTCTTTCGTGAGAAGACACTCTGTGTGTACATGTTCGGTTTCAATGCTCCGTCTCCGTTGGCGAGTGTGAGGCGGATCTTCACCGTGCGTGACTGCGGATTGACGACGGGATAGATGAATGAGACCGTGGCAGGATACGTCCGGTCCGATCCGCTCTGAAGCGAAACGCTCGCCTTGTCGCCGACGCGTATGCGCGCGGCATCCGATTCGTACACATCGGCGATATTCCACAATGTTGAAAAATCCGCGATCTCGAACAATGACTGTCCCTCGGACACGTACATCCCCTCGATGATCTTCTTATCGACGATGATCCCAGAAGCGGGGGAACGATACGTGAACACGAGCGGTACGGTTGTCTGCGTCTCGAGCGTGCGCATCTGCTCGTCCGTCAATCCGAACAGACGCAGCTTCGTGCGCATCGCGGCGATCAGCGGCGTCTCCGGCGTGCCGGCGGATTGGTGAAGCGCCTGAACGAAATCGCTCTGCGCCTGCACGAGATCGGGACTGTAGATCTCAAACAGCGGCTGTCCTTTTTTTACAGGTGTGCCAACCGATGATGCATACAGCTTCTCGATGCGTCCGTTGAATCGTGCGCTGATCATCGCCTTGTTCGGTTCGGGAATCTCAAGCGTGCCGAACGCGCGGATCGTCTGCTCGACCGGCTCCATCCGGACGACGATCGTCGACACATTTGCAAGCGACTGGCTGCGCTCATTCAGCGCGATTGCCGCGCCGCCCGAGCCTTGAGCCGCCATGGAACTGGCCTTCACCAGATCCATATGGCAGATGGGGCAGGAGCCGGGCTTGTCCGAATGGACCTGAGGGTGCATGGGGCAGGTGTAATAATCGGCCGTCTTCGCTGCGACCGTACTGTCTGCTCCGTGATCATGCGTGCTTGCAGATTTTCCGCATGAGGAAACAAGAATCGCGGCGGCTATGGCCGCAAGAATCAGTGTTGTTTTCATTGCAGTGGTCTTCATATGTAAGGGGTTGGTGAAAGTCCGCTTCAATATCAATTACTTATCGTTGTTCTTTATGACAAGGTCCATGTGACACCGCGGACACTTGCCCGGCGTATCAGAGACGACGTCGGGATGCATCGGACACGTGTACTTGACCATTGTTTTTTCGGCGCCGTTTTTTTCAATCGTATCCCTGGTCTGAGCGGACTTTTCGCCCGTTGGCTTCGGCTTCGACTGCTGCAGCGCGGTGTTCGTGCCCGGGATTTTTTTTGCAGGCGTTTTCTTCGGCTCGACCTTCACAAGATCCATCTTGCACTTGGGACAAATGCCCGGCTTGGTCGACGTGACTTCGGGATGCATCGGACAGATGTAAAGCTGTTTGGCTTTCTGTGTCTTTTGCGTTTGCTGCGGGGATTGTGAGGCTCCGCCTTGTGACGGCGCCATGACGAACGCCAAGAATGCGACAATCAATGTGATCTTTTTCATGTTTTTCTCCTTGTATGAATATTGTTCTGTTATTGAAGCGGGACCCCAACCATCATTTCAATTTCAATAAACGCCATCTGTTTGTTCATTAGCGCCATGAGAAAATCATCCTGTTTCATCAGTTCCATCCTGTACGCGTCGATCACCGACTGAAGCGGCGTCTGACCGGTCTGGTAGGCGACCATCTGCGCCCTGGCTGCATCGTGCGCCAGGGGAACGACGCGTTCGGCGTACCGGCGCGCAAGCGAATCCTGCATGCGGTATGTATTCATCGACGAACGAAGGGACGAAAGCATCTCCCTCTGCATCGCGCGCTGCTCGGCATCCACGCTCAGATTCATCGAGCGCATCTCGTCCGCCTTGGCGCTCGAGCGTTCAGAAGACCAGGGCACGAAGGGCAGCGTGATCGACGCCATGAGGCTGTACATCCATTCCGTCTTGCCCATGGGCATGCCCATGTTCGACTCCTGGATCTCAAGAACCGACCGTTGTCCGCTTGTCAGAATCATCCCGTTCGGCATGCGCATGATCATCGCCTGAAGCATCACATCGGGGATGAGTTCTTTGTGTGCGACTTTGATCTCGGCGTCGTTCATGAGTTTCATATGTTCCATCGTCTGCAGCGACGGATTGAAGTCGAGCAGCGTTCCGGCAAGCTCCTCTTCCGAAAGCATCGGCGGCAGCGCAGGCAGAGCGCTGTCAGGAGTGATTGGATATCCGGCGTTATACACATCGAGCAGCGCACGGACCGAGCCGCGTTGTTCGGAACCGTTTCCGCGTGCGGCTCCATCGTCCATGCGCATGCCGGCAGAGACTGTTGTCGCTTGCGGCGCACAGAGCGAAGCGAGCGTATTTTGCGCATTCATTCTTTTTGCCGTAAGCTCGTCGAGCCGCGCGCGCTCCGATTCGATCTCCGATTGAAGCGTGAGCGCATCGGCGGTCCGTGTGCGATTTGTTGCAACGCGCGACTGCAGCGATGCGGCGAGTTCCTCGAGCAGACGGATCGTCCGTTGCTGCAGCTCGATCTGTCTGTCCAGACGCCAGAGCTGTATATAGTTCATCTTCACCTTCGCCCGCAACTGCGTCTCGAGCGAGGCCTGCGTATGCTCGAGCATCGAGCCCTTTACCGTTTCCATCTCGGACATCGCGGAGAGCTTACCGCCGAGCATGAACATCTGCGAGAGCGAAAAATTATTCGAGATCGCCTCGTTCACGATGTTCGTGCTGCCGGTCGGGATCTGGCTGAATTCGATTCCGAGTGTCGGAGCCGGCAGCGCCCGGGCCGCTGTCGCGCGCGATTCGGCCGCATCCGTTTTGTAGCCCGCCGATTGAAGCTGAGGATTGTTCCTGAACGCCTCATGAAGAAGCGAATCGACGGACTGAGAGAATGCAGGAGCGCTTGCGCTCACCATGCCAATCACAAGCCAGATGATGCGTATGCATATCGCGACGGCGCGGTTCAAAGGAAATTGTCGTTGTGTCATTATTCGCCCTCCTTCATGAATCCGGCCATTTTCGAAATCTCGAGCGTGCCATGCTTCAGCGCCCGTTCCTTCATGATGACGAACAACACAGGCGTCACGACGAGCACGTGTATTGCGGAAGTGAGTAATCCGCCGATCATCGGTGCGGTCAGAGGCTTCATCACATCGGCGCCGGCGCCCGTGGCCCACATCACGGGAATGAGTCCCATCATCGACGTGGCGACTGTCATGATCTTCGGGCGCAATCTCAGCACGGACCCTTCGACCGCCGCCTCGTAAATATCGGCCGATGTAATGGGACCGTGCTCGCCGCGTCGATGCGCGATGAGGCGTTTGTCGAGCGCCTCGTGGAGATAGACGACCATCACGACACCCGTTTCGACGGCGATGCCGTAGAGCGCGATGAATCCGACCCAGACGGCGACGGAGAAATTGTATCCGAGGAAAAATGTCATATACACACCGCCGATCAGCGCGAAGGGGACCGAAAGCATGACGACGAACGCTTCGAGATAATCCTTGAATGTAAAATAGAGCAGCATGAAAATGATGAGAAAGACGATCGGCATGATGTACATCAGCGTCTGTTGTGCGCGCACCTTGTGCTCGTACTGTCCGCTCCATGTGTACGAATATCCGGGCGGGAGCTTCAGCTGTTCGCTGATCGCTGATTTGGCATCCTTCATCATGCTTCCCATGTCGCGTCCGCGCACGTTCAGATACACGATCGCGCGAAGCTGACCGTTCTCGCTCGAGATCATCGGCGGTCCGGCTGCGACGCGGATCTCAGCGACTTCCGAGAGGGGAATGTACGACTCACCCGAGGATGTTTCATTCAGCGACGACGAGGTGAATGCCGATGGTGCCTGACTCCCCGCGCCTGATGTGGACATCGGCGCCGGCTGCGATGCTGCGCCTGTCATCGAACCCATGCCGCCGCCACTGCCGGCAGCGGGCGTCATGGATGCGGAAGCTGCCGCGGTACCCGGCGAGCCGGCCGCGGCAATGCGGACAGGAACCGGAAGCCGCTTCAACGCATCGATATTGTCCCTGTATTCGCGCTGGAATCGCAAACGGATTGGGAAGCGCGAGCGGCCTTCGAGCACGAGACCGAGATTTTGTCCGCCGATTGCGGTTTCGATCATATCCTGGACGTCGCCGATCGTCAGACCGTAACGCGACAGCACATCTTTTTTCGGCACGATATCGACATAATATCCCTGGCCGATGCGTTCGGCCACGACATCGGCCGCACCGGGCACGGCGCGCAAAATGCGCTCGGCCTCGATCGAGAATCGCTCGAGCGAGTCAAGGTCGTTTCCAAACAGCTTGAATCCGATGTCCGTGCGCACGCCGGTCGAGAGCATATTGATGCGGTTGATGATCGGCTGCGTCCAGCCGTTTCGCGTGCCGGGAATCTGCAGCTTCGCATCGAGTTCCTGCACGATGTCGTTCTTCGTGATGCCGGGCCTCCATTGATCCTTCGGCTTCAGGAGGATGATCGTTTCGATCATGCTCGTCGGAGCATTATCGGTCGCAGTTTCAGCACGGCCCGCCTTGCCCAGCACATGGTCCACCTCCGGCACTTCGCGGATGATCCGGTCCTGTTCCGCCAGAATGCGACCGACTTCGGTCACCGATGCATTCGGGAGCGTCACCGGCATATATAACAACGAGCCTTCGTCGAGCGGGGGCATGAACTCCGATCCGATCGAAAGCACCATCGGCACGGTGATAAGAAGCGCGACGAGATTCAGTGCGATCGTTGTTTTCCTGTGCCTGAGCACCCAACGAATCGCCGGATCATACAGGCGGATGAAGAAACGCGACACGGGATTGACTGTATCGGGTCTGAACTTGCCGCGCATGAGCATCGTCATCAGTACGGGAATGAGTGTGATCACGACGGCGGCCGATGCGATCATCACGAATGTCTTCGTGTACGCAAGCGGATGAAACAGTTTTCCTTCCTGTCCGGTGAGAAGGAACACGGGAAGGAATCCAACAAGGATGATGAGTTCCGAAAAGAAGATCGCGCGGCCCACCTGCTTTGCGGATATGATCGAGATGGAGCGATACTCGTCGTTCGTAAGCGAGCCTTTCCGTTCCATCGCGTTAGCGATATTGCGATAGGCGTTTTCAACGAGCACGATCGATGAATCGACGATCACGCCGATGGCAAGCACGATGCCTCCGAGCGACATGATGTTCGATGTGATGCCGAACATCCGCATCAGGATGAATGCAAGCAGGACGGACACGGGCAACTCGATCAGGATGCGCACGATCGATCTGAAATGAAGAAGGAAGATCGTCACGACAAGCGCGACGATAAGGCTGGCTTCGATGAGTGCGCGGTCAAGTGTGCCGACTGCCGCGTCAATGAGTGTGGAACGGTCGTACGAGGCTTTGATCTCGACGCCGGGCGGGAGACCCGGTGAGATTTCCTTGATGCGCTCCTTGATCTTTGTGATCACATCGCGCGCATTTTCATTCGAGCGCATGACAACGATGCCGCCCACCGCTTCGCCCTTGCCGTCCTTTTCGAGCACGCCTCGGCGGATGTCGCCGCCCAGCTGCACGACAGCGACATTCTTCAGGAAGACGGGCACGCCGTTCGCTGTCTGCTTCAGGAGAATGTTGCCCACGTCTTCGGTCGATGTGATATAGCCCTGACCGCGGACAAAATATTCTGCGTTGCTGATTTCGAGCAGCTTGCCGCCGACTTCGTTATTGTTGCGCTGGATGGCCGATGCGACATCGGAGACGGCGAGGCCGTAAGCGCGCATCCGGTTCGGATCGATATCGACCTGGTATTGTTTCACGAATCCGCCGATGCTTGCAATCTCGGCTACACCGTCGACGGAGACGAGCTTGTCGCGTATGTACCAGTCCTGCAGCGACCGGAGCGCCGCAAGATCGTACGACGCGCCTCCCTCCACTGTATACCAGAACACATGTCCGACACCGGTGCCGTCGGGACCGAGCGTCGGCGTGACGTTCGGCGGGAGCGTCGCGCGGACAAGTGCAAGTTTTTCGACGATGCGGCTGCGGGCAAGTGAAAGATCGGCATTGTCGTCGAAGATGACGAAGACGAACGACATGCCGAACATCGACGACGCCCGCACGGCCTTGACCGCAGGCAGACCCTGAAGAGCCGATGAAAGGGGATAGGTGATCTGCTGCTCGACAATCTCGGGCGAGCGTCCCATCCATTCAGTGAACACGATGACCTGGTTTTCCGAAAGATCGGGAATCGCATCGACGGGCATGGTGATGACAGTATAGATGCCGAATGCCGCGAGCAGTACATAGATCAGAATGACGATGAAGCGATTGTTCGCGCTCCAATCAATGATGCGTTCTATCATAAGAATACTCCAATGCTGAGAAAGAGAGAAGCAGTTCAGGAATGACAGGGGTACGGCAGGGCATACGCCTGCGCACAGTCATTCGTTTGCATATCGAATGCTTGACACAGCGGGAATCTCAGATCAGCAGGGAGTTGACACGTATGTAAATGTCGACACCGGGCGGTGCGGCATCATCGGTCGAGAGAAGTGAAAAACAATGAGAGGATAAAAGAGAGCCGATTGTGTACGAATCGACGGGAAGCACATCCAATGCCTGAAGCGTGACGGAATCATTCGTATGAAGCGTCGCCGTGATCTCATTTCTTCCACCGGCGACATGCTGCGTGAAGCATGAAACTTCGGGCGCGGAGATGAACAGTCCGACTGCGACAGGGGAGGACCCCTTGTCCGTGTCTTGGCAGCAGCAGTCGGACGATTCGGTCATCGCACAATACTTCACGATCGCCGTGAACCCGGTCGATGTGAGCGTCATGACGAGAAGCATCAATACCGCGAATATGTGACGGACGATTGGTCTGTTCATAAAGAAGATCGGATCACTTTTTTGAAAGATAAGAAGAAGAAATCGGACACGCAAGTCTGGAAATGAAATGATCTCTCTTTTTTTTTCGCGCGCATTTTCTTAAGAACTTTTTTTTCTGTTTCAGGAACTTGACAAAGTCCTGCACAGTTCATATATTAGCACTCATCAATGGTGAGTGCTAACACACCGTTTATCGCTGTAATCCACTGTTAATTAAGCTAGTTCCACCCATCATACAACCATCCAGAGGAGGATGCAATGAAATTAAAACCGTTGGCGGACAGAATCGTTGTGAAACCTGCTGTTGCCGAAGATAAGACAAAGGGCGGTCTGTTCCTTCCCGATACGGCAAAAGAAAAACCGGTCTGGGGTGAAGTCATTGCTGTCGGCGCCGGAAAAACAACCGATGATGGCAAGCATATCGCGCTTGAAGTCAAAGTCGGCGACAAAGTGCTCTACGGAAAATATTCCGGAACAGAAGTGACTGTCGAAGGCGAAGAAGTCCTCATCATGCGTGAAAGCGATATCTTTGCGATCATGTAATTCCACACTGCGGACGCAGGTGTTGCGTCTGATAGTGCGAGTCGACAATTCAAGAGACCATGCTATTACACAATTATCAAGGAGCTGATTCCTATGGCAGCAAAACTCATACAATACGAAGTTGATGCCCGTTCCGCCCTCAAGCGCGGCGTCGATCAACTTGCGAACGCAGTGAAAGTTACATTAGGTCCCAAGGGCCGCAATGTCGTGATCGACAAAAAGTTCGGTGCGCCGACGATCACAAAAGACGGCGTCACTGTTGCAAAAGAAATTGAACTGTCAGATCCCGTAGAAAATCTCGGCGCACAGATGGTGCGCGAAGTCGCCTCGAAGACATCCGATGTCGCGGGCGACGGCACGACGACCGCCACAGTGCTTGCACAGGCGATCGTGCGTGAAGGCCTCAAGAACGTCACGGCCGGTGCGAATCCGATGGACCTGAAGCGCGGCATCGATCTTGCCGTTGCCAGCGTCGTCGAATCGTTGAAGAAGATCAGCCGTCCGGTTGAAGGCAAAAAAGAAATTGCACAGGTCGGCACGATCTCGGCGAACAACGACGAGAAGATCGGCAACCTGATTGCCGACGCGATGGAAAAAGTCGGCAAAGACGGTGTCATCACCGTTGAAGAAGCAAAGGGAACAGAGACACTGATGGACGTCGTCGAAGGCATGCAGTTCGATCGCGGCTATCTGTCGCCGTACTTCGTGACCGATGCGGATACGATGGAAGCGGTGCTTGAAGATCCGTACATCCTGATCCACGACAAGAAGATCAGCTCGATGAAAGATCTGCTTCCGATCCTCGAGAAGGCAGCCCAGTCGGGTCGCTCGATCATGATCATCGCTGAAGAAGTTGAAGGCGAAGCCCTCGCGACACTCGTCGTGAACAAGCTCCGCGGCACGCTGCGCGTTGCCGCAGTGAAGGCGCCCGGCTTCGGCGATCGCCGCAAGGCAATGCTCGAAGATATCGCTGTGCTCACCGGCGGCAAAGTCATCGCCGAAGAGATGGGATACAAGCTCGAAAACGCGACGGTCCAGATGCTCGGCACCGCCAAGAAGGTCGTGATCGACAAAGACAACACGACAATCGTCGAAGGCGCCGGCAAGAAGGAAGACATCAAGAAACGCGTCAACGAAATTCGCGCGCAGGTCGAGAAGACCACATCGGATTACGACAAGGAAAAACTTCAGGAACGTCTCGCGAAGCTTTCAGGCGGCGTGGCCGTGTTGAAGATCGGCGCATCGACTGAAGTCGAAATGAAGGAAAAGAAAGCGCGCGTCGAAGATGCGCTGCATGCAACACGCGCGGCAGTCGAAGAGGGCATCGTGCCCGGCGGCGGCGTGGCGCTGCTCCGCACCATTCCCGGCCTCGATCAAGTGAAGACGACGAACCTCGATCAGAAGACAGGCGTCCAGATCATCCGCCGCGCGCTCGAAGAGCCGATCCGCCAGATCGTCAACAATGCGGGCCTCGAAGGCTCCGTCGTTGTCGACAAGGTGCTCAACAGCAAGGGCGATCAGGGTTTCAACGCGCTTACCGAAGTCTACGAGGATCTCGTGAAAGCCGGCGTCATCGATCCGACAAAAGTGACACGCATCGCGATTGAAAATGCGGCGAGCGTCGCTTCGCTGCTCCTGACGACCGAAGCAACGATCGTCGAAAAACCGGAAGAGAAGAAACCCCCGATGCCTGCAATGCCTCCGGGCGGCGGCATGGGCGATATGTACTAAGCCCGCCGGTTATTCTTCACGGTGTCTGCGGTTTCAACAAACAATCCCCGGACAGGTTCTCACGGAATCTGCCGGGGATTTTTTATTGTACGCGAATTCGCTATATTCAATCGTTCACTAAATTTTTTTGGGAGAAACTTTTATGTCGACAGCAACGGCACTGGCACAAAAAATTTCACACATACAGGAACGACTGCGCGAACTGAAACTGGACGGATGGCTGATGTACAATTTCAGGGGGACGAACATTTTTGCTTCGAAGATCCTTGAAATTCCTCCGGACCTGTTCCTCTCGCGCCGGTTCTTTTATTTCATTCCCGCACAGGGAACGCCGCGCAAGCTCGTACATGGAATCGAGGCATTCGCGCTCGATCATCTTCCGGGCGAGAAGGCGGTCTACGGCCGGTGGCCCACGCTTCACGAAGGCGTGAAGAACCTTTTGGCGGGCGCCTCGACAGTCGCCATGGAATATTCACCCAACAATGCCATCCCATACCTTTCGAAAGTTGATGCGGGAACGATCGAATTCATACGCGGATTCGGCGTGGATATCGTTTCGTCGGGCAACATCGTCCAATATTTCGAGGCGCGCTGGGACGACGAGCAATATCAGGACATGCTCGAAACAGCGCACGTGCTGCGACAGACGGTTGATGTGGCGTTTTCGTTCATCGGCGACGAGCTGCGTGCGGGCAGGACTGTGACGGAATACGATGTACAGCAAAAGATGCTCGAGTATTTCCACCGGCACGGCATCATGACCTCTGCCGATCCGAATTGTTCCGTGAACGGGAACGGCGCCAATCCCCATTACGAACCAACGAAGGACCGGTTCAGCGCGATACACAAAGGGGATTATGTGCTGATCGATCTCTGGGCGAAGAAGAACAAGCCGGGCTCCGTCTACGCCGATATCACATGGATCGCCTACGCGGGAGACACGATTCCTGAAAAATATCAGCAGGTATTCGACGTCGTCAAAGGGTCAAGGGATGCCGCGGTTGATTTTCTGAAAAAGGAAATGGCAACAGGAAGCAAGGTGACAGGCTGCAGCGTCGACGATGTGACGCGGGCGTACATCGACACACGCGGATACGGAGAGTACTTCATTCATCGCACGGGTCATAATATCGGCGAAGAAGTGCATGGCAACGGCGCGAACATCGATAATTTCGAAACGCACGATGACCGTGAGCTCATTCCGCAGACATGTTTTTCAATCGAACCTGGCGTCTATCTTCCGGGCGAATTCGGCGTCCGGTCGGAGATCGACGTCTACATCTCGGCCGATCGCGAGGTGATCATTCCCGGATTGCCGATACAGCAAGAGATCGTGAAGATCGTCTGCTGAGTGGATGGATCGATGCGTGCCGTAGGGCGAAATACCCACATTAACGCAAACGCGTGAATCATTGACCATTTCGCCCTATGAAAAGATTCGAAGCGCGAGCTGGAGGACGAGATTCGTATAGACTGCAGCCGCGACGTCGTCGAGCATGATCATCCATCCTCCGCTTTTCCTGTCGAAGTACCGGGCGGGGAAGGGTTTCACGATATCGAAGAATCTGAAAATGAAGAAGGCCGCTGCGGCAGTCCAAAGCGTCACGGGCACAAACCACAGACTGAGCCACATTCCCACCACCTCGTCGACTGTGACAGCCGACGGATCCTGTCCCAGGACGCGCTCAGCATGTTCGGCGCTGATCCCGCCCAGCACAAACATCACACACGTTACAGGCACGATCGTCCACACGGATGCGAATGAGGGAATGAGAAGGAAGGCGAGCGCAAGCGCCGAGCCTGCGGTGCCGGGCGCGACCGGAGCGTAGCCCGAAAAAAAACCGGTCGCAATGAACCGGTAAATAAACGGAACCTCGGCAAGCCTCTGCTTACTCTGGATCGGGAATGCTGCCATTGGAGGAGAAAATTTCCTTGAGTGTCGTGCGGTTATTGACGAAATACATGAGGCCGGTCCACGCCGTAAGCAGCGTGACGCACAACATCGCGCAATAGATCACGAGAGGGGATCCGACCGAATCGATCAGTGTGCCGAAGCGTTCATACAGACGCGCATCGGTTCTCACGATGTAAACGATGAGCACAACGTAGATGACAACGAGCTGCAGCAGCGTCTTCGTCTTGGCGAACATGCTCGTGTCGATCGGCTTGTTTCTGAATTCAGCATACGAGCGAAGCGACGTGATGATGAAATCGCGAGCGACGATGATCCACATCATCCACCATTCCATATATCCAAGCACCGCGAACGAAACGAACGCGGCCGACGTGAGCACCTTGTCCGCAAGGGGATCGAAAAATTTTCCCCATCTGGTAATATATCCCCATCGGCGGGCCACATAGCCGTCGTACCAGTCGGTGATCGCCGCAATCACGTATACGCCGAATCCGATCTCTCGCTGCAGCGGGGAATCGGAGAACAGCAGAACGACGAACAGCGGCGTCAACAAAACTCGCAGCAATGTCAGCTGGTTGGGAGGAGACATGGGCAATACAAATTCATTCAAAAAAGAAAAGGCCACCGTGCATCGATGACCCTTTTCTGTTTCAAAACCATGCGTACAAAAATTTAGACTGCTTTCTGAATCTTGTCCGCTTTCAGGCAAGAGGTGCAGATCTTGACTCGCTTCACAGAACCGTTGACAATGGCGCGAACTTCTTGCAAATTCGGCATCCATCGGCGCGGTGTTCTGTTATTGGCGTGGCTGACGTGATGTCCTGCAATCGGTCTCTTACCGCACACTTCGCAAACTTTGGCCATGGTATCTTTCAGTCCTTTCTTTGGGATTTAAATCGTATCAAATATAGCGATATTTTGCAAAATGTGCAAGGAATTTCTCTTTTTCGGATTATGAAATGGTTATTTCCTTTTCGATTTCCGCCGAGTAGACCCTGGTGCCGGGATATGTGCTAAGAATCGCATTTCCGAGCCAATGGACGGCTTCTTCCTTGCCATGCACAAGGATGACGCGCTTCGGATTGAGCCGGGACACAATCGAAAGCAGGTCTTCACGCCTGCTATGCGCTGAAAATCTGAACGGTTCAAGCGTGCAATCGACATGCCTGAACTCGTCCGTCTCCGTAAGACGGATCGTGTCTCCCTGCTTTGCCGTCACGAGCCTGTATCCGGGCGTATCAGGATCCATATAGCCGACCGTGAAGATCGCGCTGCCTTTCTGATGAAGCCATCGCTTCGCCAATGCGAACGACATCGTGCCCTCGACGACCATGCCGCTCGAGGTAAGCACGATGCATGGGCGACGGAAAAAATCGTCGGCCCGTTGCACGTCGAAGATATTCTCCTGCGGAATGGCCAGCAGCTCGAGTTCCGGATCAGTCACCGGCACGACGTATCGGTTCTTGTCGTAGACCATGCAGATTTTCTTTCCCAGTCCGCCTGTATAAATAGGTACTTCAGGGATTGTGCCCTTGCGCATCAATCCATGGATTGTTGCGAGCATCTCCTGCATCTTGCCCAGTGCGAAAACGGGAATGAGAATCGAACCGCCCCGGCTGAAGATCTTGTTGGCTTCGCGCGCAAGACGCGCCGATTCTGCCTTCCACATCGGAAGCGTATCCGATTCGGTTGCGCCATGCGTGCACTCGAGCACAAGCGTGTCGACCGGTTCGTCGGGCAGCGTGCATCCGCCGAGGATGCGCTGGCGGCCCACATTGATATCGCCGGTGAAAAAAAGGGACTCGTTGCCATGCTTCAATAAAATGCCGGCCGAACCCAGCAGATGTCCCGCGTCGTGAAACGATGCGACAAGGGGAATATCGTCTCCATGCCGATATCCGCGTATCTCGAATCGTTCGCCGTATGTGCGCCACTCCATGCTCTGCACGAGCAGATCGATCTCCTGATGCGTGTACGGATTGATCGATGGATGGTCGGCATACTGTTCCATCATGATGCCTGCGGCGTTATGCAGCGTCAATTCGGCCAAGGCTCGCGTCTGAGGTGTGGTAACGATGCGCACGTGGGGAGCGGACTGCACGAGGAAGGGAAGCGCGTCGAGATGATCCTGATGCGCATGCGTGATCAACACCGCATCCACTGGCAAGTCTGCAAGACGTCTGAGACGGGGCAGCGCCTCGGCGCCCGATTTGCGGGGATGCATGCCGCAGTCGAGCACGACGCCTGTACCGGCAATATCGACGTAGTAACACGATGCGCCGATATCATCCGCGCCGCCGAGTGGAAGAAATTTCATCAGATGCTGTATTGTTCGATGACGTCTTGTGGAAGTTTCTCGGCCCTTCCGGTTGCGATGCTGATGAGCGTGTAATCGATATAGCCGTCGGCCGATAATTTTCCGTTCGATTTTTTCAGAATCTCGAATCCGACCTTGGCGTGCGTGTCGCCCACGTCGATGATGTGCGTGCGCACGCGTATCGTCTCGCCGAGAAACAGTGGACGCTTGAACTCGATGAAGCAGGTGTTGACCACCCATCCGAGTCCGCGTTCGATGAACTTCTCCATCGACATGCCATAGCAGCGATGCATCTGGTCGTAGCGCGCGGCAAGCACGTAATCAAGATACTTGGTGTTGTGCACGTGAGCGTTCATGTCGATATCGTCCGGACGGACAGTGAGCTCAGTTTCAAATGTGGAATAGTGCATCAGTCTGTTCTCGTTATTGTAATAGAGTGCACATCGACTTATTTCAGGTTGCGAAGATATTCGACAAGCAAACGCACGCCGACGCCAGAGGCGCCCTTCGGAATGTACTCGTGAGCTTCTTCGAGGTACGACGTGCCGGCGATATCGAGATGAACCCACTTCGATCCGCCCGTGAAATTCTTGAGGAATGCCGCCGCGGTGATGGCGCCGCCCCAGCGGCCGCCCACGTTCTTCACATCAGCTACATCGCTTTTGATCTGTTTGTCGTACTCTTCGAACAACGGAAGCTGCCACACGCGTTCGTATGTTGTGTCGCCTGCCGATTTAAGCGCGGTCATCGTCTCTTCGTCAGTGCCGAGCATGCCGGTGGCGTGATGTCCGAGCGCGACGACCACAGCGCCCGTGAGTGTAGCGAGATCGATGATCACATCCGGGTGATAGCGCCCGGAGGCGTAACTGAGCGCATCGGCGAGTATCAATCGGCCTTCCGCATCTGTGTTGTCGACCTCGGTTGTCATGCCGTTATACTGCGTGATGATATCGCCCGGCTTCACGGCCGATCCCGACGGCATATTTTCGACAGCCGGAATGAGTCCGATCAGATGCACGGGCAGCTTCAATTGCGCAACGGCTTCGAGCGTGCCGATCACGCTGGCGCCGCCGTGCATGTCCATGCGCATCTCGCCCATATTCGCCGAGGGTTTGATCGAGATGCCGCCGCTGTCGAATGTCACGCCTTTGCCCACAAGCGCCACCGTACGCGCGAATCTGCGCGGTTTGTATTCGAGAATGATAAAACGCGGATCGTGAATCGATCCTTTGCCGACATTGATCACGCCACCCATGCCGAGTTGTTCGATCTTGCGGCGGTCGAGGACGGTGGCGCGTATGCCGCACGCACGAGCGGTGCGACGGGCGTCGTCGGCAAGCGTCGAAGGATAGATCACTCCGCCGGGCGCATTCGCGAGATCGCGTGTGTGCGCAACAGCACGGGCGATCGTTATTCCGGCGGCAATGCCTTTCCGATATTGCATTGCTGTTTTATTATCATCGACGATCAGCGTGAGGGATTTGACAGTGCTGGGTTTCTTGTCTTTCGTTTTATATGCGTCGAATGCATAGAGCGAAAGGAGCGCCGCCTCGGTCACCGCTTGTGCAATTGTTTCCGGCGAAAACGCTCCAGCCTCAAGTTTCGGAACAACGAAGACAACCGATGCCGCGCTGCAGGTTTTCGCCTTCTTCATTGCTGTGGCCGCAGTTTTTCGAAGCCGGTCGAGCGTGAACGTGTCGGATGTCCCGGCGCCGATGACGAATAGCCGTGTCGATGGAATCGAGCCTTCGGGATAGATGAAGAGCGTCTCGTCCTTCTTCGCCGTGAAATCGCCGAGCGACCGGGCCGCCTCGATTTTTTTCGCCAAGGCGGGAGGAAGAGTTTTCAGCGTGGTTCGATTTGTCTTCTCGTCTTCAAACAAAACAAGCGATGCAAAGTCCCACGCGCGTGAGTTGAGAGAAACGGTTTCAGCTGTAATTTTCATGAAGTACTCTATTGAGAAAAGATTGCAGGGCGAAATGCTATTTCGCCACACGTGCCGATTCGAATGATTTCTTTTACAAATACGTTTTAGCGCGCTCTGTCACATGTCCCACAACGTCGTCGAGTGTGCGGTTTGCGATGCGCGCTCCCGCCGCATGCTTATGACCGTTGCCACCGAATTCCTTGGCGAGCCGGTTGATCGCGATCTCGCCCTTCGAACGGAATGACACCTTCACGACGCCGTCGAGTTCGGTGAAGAGCAGGCCGATCTTCACGCCTCCCACAGACAGCGTGTAGTTGATGAAATTGTCGGTGTCGGCAGCCACCGTGTTCGTCTCCGTGAAATCGCCGCTTCGGATCACCATCCACGCCAGTGCGCCGCCGGACGAGGACGTGAGCGAATCGAGTGCGCGTCCCAGGAGCTGGAGCTTGTTGACGGGACCGCTGTCGTACACTTTCTGATAGATCTCAGACGGATCGGCGCCGAGTCTGAGAAGGTCGGCAGTGATCGTATGCGTTTCGGCATCGGTCTTCGGAAACCGGAACGATCCCGTGTCGGTCATAATTCCCGTGTATAACGCCTTCGCGATTTCGGGAGTGATCGCATTCGCACCGAGCGAACGGATCAATCCGTAGAGGATCTCGCTTGTGGCGGGCGAGTCGGCGTCGATGATGTAGATGTCGGCGAAGTGTTCGGGTTCAAGATGATGATCGATGCAGACTTTATACGCCGCACTCTGCATCACGTCCGCAGCCATCTCAAAAAACCGATTCGGGGCATTCGTGTCGGTCACGATGATGCAGTCGGCTCCGCGGATGATGGCAGAGTGGACCGACGACTCGAACGTCGAGACAGGGAAGACCTCGTCGGAGAGGAAGCGAAGATTGTCCGGCGTTTCGCTCTGATTGATGATGCTGACAGTTTTTCCCATGTTCTGCAGCGCGAGCGCGAGTGCGGTTTCGCTTCCGATCGAATCGCCGTCGGGATTGATATGCGATGTGATGACGAACGTCTGTTTGTTCGCGATGATTTCCCTGAACTGTTCGAACACTGCTGTCATAGATCTCCATCGTAGTAAAAAAAACGCCCCTGTCGGGGGCGCTTTTTAATTTGATTATTTCTTACTGTATCATCCAGGTGTCGCCCGAGGCGAAGAGCTTGTCGAGCGAACCGTGCCCGCGTTTCGAGATCGTGGCATCGATCTGTTTGCTCATCTCTTCGTTGTACGTGGGACGCTCGATCGCCTGGAAGATTCCAAGCGGACGGGGAAGTCCGGGGGCGTACGTCATATTCGCCATGATGAATGCAAGCGTCGAATCCTTCTCGTTGTGGATGAGAAGATCGTTGACTGAATGCATGCCGTCGGCGAGCGAGACGACGACGGGCGAGAAGCCGTCGAGTTTGATGCCCTTGTCCTTGTTCTTGCCGAAGATGAGCGGCTTGCCATGTTCGAGCATCACGATCGAGTCGTCCTTCGTTTCCTTTTCGGTGAACTGGAAGAACGCCCCGTCGTTGAACACGTTGCAATTCTGATACACTTCCACATACGACGTGCCTTTGAACTCGGCGGCGCGTTTGAGCACCGACTGCAGATGCTTCGGATCGCGGTCGATCGTGCGCGCGAC
>DATGXR010000342.1:0-3129 GCA_035298825.1 Bacteroidota bacterium | reverse complement strand
GCCCATTGGATCAATGCTTCGCGCGAGGCCTCGAGCACCTTCTGCTTATTTTCATCCAGCTTTTCGTGAAGCAGCTCCTCCCACAAAAACCGGAGATCCCGCTCCATCGGAACGAACCGCTGTCCGATCGACTTTCCCCGTGAAAGGTATACGTCGCCCGGGTATTGATAGTTGCACGTCCACTGCAGCACGCTTTCGATCGGCCGATGCGTCAAGTAACTTGTCGATACGATAAACGGGATCGATGTCGAAAACGCCCGCGCCTTTCGTCCACCGGCTGCCCACACCGGCGCGAATAATAGTCGCGCGGACTTTCTCATACAGGTTTTCAGTCCGTTTCCTGTATTGATCGAGTTCACGGAAGGAAGCAATCGCCTCCTCGCGCGAGAGTCCATTGCAAATGCTGTGAAAGGACAGATCACGGATATGAGATTCCCGCGAAGTGATCGTGCTGATGAAAGGATTCATACGGGAAAAGGATAATTATGCTTTGGCGTCGTCGGCCAACGGCAGGTTAGTTGGATGAGCTTTTTTGTGTGATCAGCGCTTTCGTTTTTCCTTCAGAATGGATTTGACCATTCGTCCGAACTGCTTGTCTTTCCTTCGTTTTTCAACATAGGACATCTGATGGAACGCAGTTTCCTTCGTGAGCTTGATGTAACTCTGATATCGCCCCTCATCGAGCGTGCGGTCCTGGACGGCCTGCAGAATCGCGCAGCCGACTTCCACCGTGTGCGAGCAATCGTTGAATTTGCAGTCACGTGCAAGTTCGTAGATATCGCTGAAGCTGTCATCGACGCTGTCGCTGTCTGCAAACAGGCCGAGTTCACGCATGCCCGGCGTATCGATCAGCAGCGCGCCATTGTCGAGCGCCGACAGATACCGAAAAGACGTCGTGTGTCTTCCCTTGCTGTCGGCTTCACGCACGGGAGATGTTTCGAACGCTTCGTGTCCGAGAAGGTGATTCAGGAGCGTCGTCTTGCCCACTCCCGACGACCCAAGCAGACAGTATGTCTTTCCTTTTTCAAAAATCCTGCCGACCATGTCCCACCCGTTCCTCGTCGTATTGCTGAATGCGACTGCGCGGATGCCGCGATGCGCCTCATTGATCTCAGCGATCAGACGATCGGCTTCCTCGCTGCCGATGAGATCGCTCTTGCTCAGCAGGACAACCGGCTCGACGTGCCCTTCGTTTGCCAAGACGATATAACGTTCCAGGCGGCGCGGATTGAAATTAGGATCGCACGACTGGACGATGAAAGCGGCATCGACATTGGCAGCGATCATCTGATGTTCCACCTTGAGGCCGGAGGATTTCCTTCGAAGGAATGTCTTTCGCGGAAAAAGATCGTGTATGATGGCGTGTGTGCGATCGCTGTTGTACTGCACATAGGCCCAGTCTCCGACGCAGGGCAGGTCGCGGCTCGAGTCCGACCTGTAAAACAGATTGCCTGTAATTTCCGCCGAAAGTTCACGCTCCGTATTCCGGATCAGATACCGATCGCGGTCGACGCGCGTAATGCGGGCGATCTCGCACTCCGGCCGGGGCGATTCCTCCCGCTTACTTTGAAACCAACTGTCAAATCCAAGATCCGCAAACTCCATTTGCTTTTCCGCCTCGCGTTGTGATTTGTGACGCTTGGGGACGCAGCGCTGCTGCCTGCGCCCCAATCGTTTAAATATAACGATACTGACGAGAGAAAAACAAAGGATCGTGAAAAATAAATGGGGACGTTGTTCCTGATACTCGAGTGATGTCATTTTCTCCCATGGCTTGTATTGTTCCCGATTCATTCGTATTTTTCTCTTCAGAAAAATTTACTTATCCGAGGCAGGCGCGTGACGCTGGAACATTATTTTACCCCCTTTCGCAACAACATTGTCGGCATCGATCAATCCTTCCTTTCTCCAAGCGGAGAGCAAAAGATCGTCTATGCCGACTGGACGGCAAGCGGCCGTTTGTACGGACCGATCGAGCACCGGATGCTCGAACAGTTTGGACCCTTCGTCGGCAATACGCATTCGGAAGCATCGGTCACCGGCTCGCTCATGACAAGCGCGTATCATCATGCGCACACGATCATCAAGCGCCATGTGAACGCGGGAGCGGACGACGCGCTGCTGTTTGTTGGGACGGGAATGACAGCGGGAATCAACAAGCTGCAGCGCATTCTCGGCGTGAAGGCGCCCGAACAGTTCCGCAGTGCAATCCAATTGCGCGAGGAAGACACACCCGTTGTCTTCGTGACGCATATGGAACACCATTCGAACCAAACCACATGGTACGAAACCCTTGCCGATGTGCACGTGCTCGCGGCAACGGAAGAAGGCCTCGTTGACGTGAACGATCTCCGCTCGGCGATCGAAATCTATAAACACCGCAGGATCAAGATTGGCTCATTTACCGCATGCTCGAACGTAACGGGAATCCAGACGCCGTATCATACGCTCGCATCGATCATGCACGATCATGGTGGCATTGCCATCGTCGACTTTGCCGCCTCCGCTCCCTATGTGGCGATCGACATGCATCCGGCGGATGAACGCGAGCGACTGGACGCGATTATTTTTTCTCCACATAAATTTTTAGGCGGACCGGGCACGCCCGGCGTGCTCATTCTTCACAAGGATCTGTATACGCTCAAGACACCGGATCAACCCGGCGGTGGAACCGTTCTCTGGACGAATCCGTGGGGAGAGCATCGCTATCTTCCCGATATCGAGATGCGCGAAGATGGAGGCACGCCGGGATTTCTGCAGGCTGTCAAGGCGTCGCTTGCGGTCGCATTGAAGGAGGAAATGGGAGTTGATCGGATCGCGGGACGTGAACAGGAACTCCGCTCGCAGATGTTCGGGCGTCTGCGCGCGATCAAGGGACTGCACATCCTTGCCGGCCATTGTGAAGAGCGCCTGCCAGTGTTTTCATTTTACATCCGCCAGCTGCATTATAACATGGTCGTGCGGCTGCTCAACGACCGCTACGGCATTCAGGCGCGGGGAGGATGTTCATGCGCAGGCACATACGGCCATTACCTGCTGCATGTGGACAAGGAGCATTCGCAGCGCATCACAAACAAGATTGACCACGGCGATCTGTCGGCGAAGCCGGGTTGGGTTCGCATCTCGCTT
>DATGXR010000341.1:0-2808 GCA_035298825.1 Bacteroidota bacterium | reverse complement strand
CAACTGGAAGGGTGGGAAGCATCCGTTATTCACGGCGCCGGATACGAACTATCACGGCCTGCGATGGGCGCTCGATCTGCCGGAGCCGCTGGCGCCGATTGCCTTTGCACTGAGGGTGCGCACGGTGCCGTTGCGGAATCTGGGCGCCGCATTGTCGCCGGACAATGCCTGGGCATTCCTGCAGGGACTGGAGACGCTGCCTTTGCGCATCGTCCGGCACAGCGAGAATGCCCTTGCCGTCGCACGACATCTTAAAAAACATCCGAAGGTGGCCTGGGTGCGCTATCCCGGATTGTCGGATGATCCGACACATCCGGTTGCATCCCGCTATCTGAAGCAGGGCTTCGGTGGCGTGGTCGTCTTCGGAGTGAAAGGCGGGTATGATGCGGCGGTGAAGATCATCGACTCAATCGGCTTATTCTCTCATCTTGCCAATGTCGGCGATGCGAAGAGCCTGATCCTGCATCCGGCCAGCACATCGCATTCGCAGCTTTCGGCCAAGGAGCAGCTTGAGGGAGGCTTGACACCGGACCTGATCCGCCTCTCGATCGGCATCGAGCATATTGATGATATCATTGAAGCGTTGGATGACGCGTTGGCTGGCGTATGAGTGTGAACCGCTTTGCGCGCAATTGAAGATCGATGGAAAAAACAAACGGACACATTCAGCTTTGCACGGCTGAGTGTGTCCGGTTTGAATTCACATACAGCCTGAGTTTGAGTGAGGACAGGATGGTGGACGTACCGGGGGTCAGAAACGATTCGATGGAATTGCTAATGATCTTTGGAATTTAAATATTATCATCATCGCAGCAAAGCAATTGGTAGTCTTCGGGGTACCCATGAAACTCACAAGCTCTCTTTTTTTAATTCGCAGGATAGGAAGGGAAGATGCACTCATGGATCACATCGTGACCGCAATGCTCATTATGACGACCGTCACCGTGCCGGCAATTGCACAGACGCAGAATGGTTCACTGGGTGAACTGACGGTCGTGGCGAAGCTTGATATCGGGCGCTATATGGGGACGTGGTATGAAGTGGCGCGTCTGCCGAATTCATTTCAAACAAAATGCGCAGGCGATGTGACGGCGACATACACACTGCGTGCCGATGGTGCGATCGACGTCGTGAACAAGTGCCGGCTAGCCGACGGCACGATGAGCGAGGCCATCGGACGCGCGAAACAAGCCGATGAGGACGGGCCAAATACGAAACTGAAAGTGCGCTTCGCTCCCGCTTGGTTGTCGCTCCTGCCGTTTGTATGGGGCGATTACTGGGTCATCGACCTTGCGCCCGATTATTCATCTGCAGTGATCGGAGAACCACGGCGCAAATATCTGTGGGTACTATCGCGCACACCGCAGATCGACGAGACCCGTTTTAATAACATTCTTGCCGGCGTGAAGAAGCAGGGATATGATCTGACGAATCTGATCCGCACTGTGCAAAGCGGGAAGTGAAGGTTGTACTGCGGATTTCGAACGAAACAATTGTGCGACAATCTTATGACCTAAATTTATCGCAGTACGCCTTCACGTCAAATTTTCGGGCACAGCCCTTGGCATTCATATACCTGATCTTGCCATACACCGGTCGCTCGATCCATGCTCTGTCGTGCACACCGCCAATACTCCACGCGATGCCGGCATACCCATTCGGATCCCGGCCATCGAGTTCGTAGGTATCATTCAGATGTATGGCGATCGCGATCGCTTCCTCTGGCGATGCGGTCCATTCCAAAATTTTCTTCGCCCAATACATTCTCATGAATCCGTGCATGCGCCCCGTGCGAAGCATTTCACGTTGGGCGGCATTCCAGAGTGCGTCATGAGTTTCCGCCGCCTCGAATTGTTCGAGTGTGTAGAGATGAGTGCGGGCATCCTTCCGATGAACGTTGAGCGACTGTTGTGCCCACGCCGGAAATCCGTCGAAGGAATCATACGCATTATTATAGAGACAAAAATTATCCGAGAGCTCCCGGCGCACGATCAACTCTTCCAAAAATGCTGCCGCCGACGGACTGGCAGAGGCCCGCTGCACTTCAAGGGCGACTCGCTGTGCCGAGACGTGTCCGAAGTGAAGATAGGGGGAAAGGTGTGATTGTCCTTCCAGCATCGGATCGTTGCGGTCGGTGTCGTATCGTTGCATCCGAAGTGCGATAAAATTGCGCAGCACCACGAGTGCCGCGGCTTCACCCGGTTCACACACGAGCGAGCTTGTGGAATTGACCGGGACTGGAGTCGGTGATGGATCTCGGTCCCAGTCGATGGACTTTACAGGAACAGTGGCGGTGAAGGGATGCTTCACGATCGGCGGATAGTCATCGAGAAATTCTGGCAACAGCCGATGAAGCTTCGGTCTGAGTGTGTAGGCGCCGTATTCCAGTTTCTGTGATGCTATCCACACGGGAACGATGTTGTGCGCGTCAATGTCGAGCATGGGAATGGTGATGCGCGATGCGACACCGCGTTTCCATTCACGAGTCAACCGCAGTGGATTCTGGTCGGTGATCAGCATCCCTGCCCCGCATTCATGGATGAATGATGGCACTCTGGATTCGGGCTCGCCATGGAGAAGGAAGAATGAAATGTTTTTCTCCTCCAGCGTTCGCTTCACTTCCCGCAGACCACGGAGTAAGAAATGATATTGCTGCTGAGTCGCATCGAGGAAACGCGGCGTTTGGCAGAACAGCACGACAAGCGGGACTTTCTTTTCGAGTGCTTCCGATTGAGCAAAACAGAGAGCCCAATTATCATTCACGCGCTGCTCCCTGCTCATCCAATACACAACGGGGCCGCCGCGATA
>DATGXR010000340.1:0-1534 GCA_035298825.1 Bacteroidota bacterium | reverse complement strand
GCTCGATGCAATCGCATCGTTCGGCGAGATTCTCTCGTGCAACCAGATTGCGTCGATCCTGGAAGAAAACGGCATTCCGGCCCGGGCCGTCGATGCGCGCACGGTCATCCGAACCGATAACCGCTTCGGCGAAGCGATCGTCGATTTTTCGGTTTCGAACCGCTCGATCGCCGCGCTGCTCACGCCGATGGTGGCTGCATCGATCGTGCCGGTTGTGACAGGCTTCATCGCTTCGACAGAAGACGGACTCACCACGACGCTCGGGCGCTCGGGTTCCGATTACACGGGCTCGATTATCGGCGCCGCAGTGGATTCGCGCGAGATCTGGATCTGGACGGACGTCGATGGCGTGATGAGCGCCGATCCGCGATCGATTAACAACGCGGTGGTGTTGGATGAGATCTCGTACCGCGAGGCAGCCGAGATGAGTTATTTCGGCGCGAAGGTGATTCATCCAAAGACGATGGTGCCGGCGATTGAAAAAAAGATTCCGATCCGAATCAAGAACACATTCAATCCGAAAGCACCCGGCACGCTCATCTCTCAGATCACGCAGGCCTCGACGCATGTGGTGAAGACCGTGACCTCGATCGACAATTTGTGCATCATCTCGGTTGAAGGCAACGGCATGGTCGGCGTGCCCGGCATTGCGGCCCGGATCTTCTCGGCCCTGGGCCGCCAGCGCGTGAACGTGATGATGATCTCGCAGGCATCGAGCGAGCACAATGTGTGCGTCGTGGTGCCGAAGAGCGAGTGCGCAAGCGCCGTACGCGAGCTGCGCGAGGAGTTCGCCGTGGATCTTTCGAAAAAGATCATCGATGATGTGGCGGTGATGGAACCGGTCTCGATCGTCGCCGTGGTGGGCGAGGGGATGGCAGGCACATGGGGCATCGCCGGCAAGACATTCGATGCCGTGGCTCAGGCCAAAGTCAACATCATCGCCATTGCCCAGGGATCCTCGGAGCTGAATATTTCATTCGTCGTTTCGCAATCCGAAGCCTCCCAGGCCGTCAAGGCAGTGCATAGCGCGTTCTACCATTAAAGATAGTTTTCAACGAGACAAACCAGGCGCACGATGAGTCATAGTGAAACTGGAGAATGCAGAATGAAGCCTCAGATAAATCGAAAGATTTGCCTGAGGCTTCGTCATTTCAGGCATAGCGTGCGCACGAGAGGCTCAGTTCGTCGTAATGTTTTTAAAAACAAGCGTACATTAATTTAACATTCCATACCGGGTTGGCGTATCATGAGGTGAGAGCACACGGAACCCTTTCTTCCCACCGATTAAAAAACGAGCGATCGATAAAAAAAGTGCCACTACAGAATTTACATGAGATTCTCAATCGGTGCACACGCGGCGACACGTCGGCGTTTCGGATGCTGATGGAAGAATATCAACCGTTCGCCTTCGCCGTCGCGTTTCGCATCGTCTGCGATGAAGAGGAAACCAGGGATATCGTGCAGGAAGCATTCATCCGCATTTGGCGCAATATCAATCGATACGATCCGGAAGTGAAATTTACAACGTGGATGT
>DATGXR010000339.1:0-5192 GCA_035298825.1 Bacteroidota bacterium | reverse complement strand
GCTCGATGCAATCGCATCGTTCGGCGAGATTCTCTCGTGCAACCAGATTGCGTCGATCCTGGAAGAAAACGGCATTCCGGCCCGGGCCGTCGATGCGCGCACGGTCATCCGAACCGATAACCGCTTCGGCGAAGCGATCGTTGATTTTGCGGTTTCGAACCGATCTATCGGCGCTCTGCTCACGCCGATGGTGGGTGCATCGATCGTGCCGGTTGTGACGGGCTTCATCGCTTCAACAGAAGACGGACTCACCACGACGCTCGGGCGCTCGGGTTCCGATTACACGGGCTCGATTATCGGCGCTGCAGTGGATTCGCGCGAGATCTGGATCTGGACGGACGTCGATGGCGTGATGAGCGCCGATCCGCGATCGATTAAAAACGCGGTGGTGTTGGATGAGATCTCGTACCGCGAAGCGGCCGAGATGAGTTATTTCGGCGCGAAGGTGATTCATCCGAAGACGATGGTGCCGGCGATTGAAAAAAAGATTCCGATCCGGATCAAGAACACATTCAATCCGAAAGCACCCGGCACACTCATCTCGCAGACAACGCAGGCCTCGACGCATGTGGTGAAGACCGTGACTTCGATCGACAATTTGTGCATCATCTCGGTTGAAGGCAACGGCATGGTCGGCGTGCCCGGAATTGCGGCCCGGATCTTTTCGGCCCTGGGCCGCCAGCGCGTCAATGTGATGATGATCTCTCAGGCGTCGAGCGAGCACAACGTGTGCGTCGTGGTGCCGAAGAGCGAGTGCGCAAGCGCCGTACGCGAGCTGCGCGAGGAGTTCGCCGTGGATCTCTCGAAAAAGATCATCGACGATGTGGCGGTGATGGAACCTGTCTCGATTGTCGCCGTGGTGGGAGAGGGCATGGCAGGCACGTGGGGCATCGCCGGCAGGACGTTCGATGCCGTGGCTCAGGCCAAGGTTAACATCATCGCGATTGCCCAGGGTTCCTCGGAACTGAATATTTCATTCGTCGTCTCGCAATCCGAAGCCTCCCAGGCCGTCAAAGCAGTGCATCAGGCGTTTTACCGATAATGCAGTAGTAGCGCGACACTGAAAGATCGTTTATTAAAAAAGCCTTTTTATCCTCGCTCGAAAGATCGTGTGCGGTAAGATGGCTTCTTTATTTTGTGGGACAATAGCTTTATGAAATTAATTCTTGGCAATGTTATATTCCTAATAAGTTCATTCTATATTTTGGGATGCAAATCACCGAATGAAGCGATAAATAACACGAGAAAATGGGAGGATGTCACCTTTAATCTTACAGGTGAAAAATTAAGAGATATAAAATTACATAATAATGTTTTATATCTCAGCACATACACCAGTATTTATAAATACGAAAATAATAATTGGAAGGAATATATTAATGTTTCACCTTACGCTGTAGCAGATTTTGAGTTTAAATCGGATACACTTTTTATCTTAACCAGGACCAATAAGGTCCTTTACCTGGATGATAAAGATTCCTTGAGAGTAAAATGTTCAGTTGATAGAAGCATCTTACCCGCAAATGACCTGCTTATCTATGGTAATGATTTTTATATAGGTGGGAGTTCCCAGTCCCCGTTTAATTATGGACTTACAAAAATTTCAGGGAGTCTGGTCTATAATTTCCCCATGATTAATTACAGCGCTCCTTATGACGTTTATAGAATTGAACAACAGGGTAATTCAATATTTATAGGAACAATAATCGCGGGTAGATACTTTGTCGCTAAAATGGAAAACGGAATTCTTGGTCCGATAGGTATCAATGCTAATAAAAAACCGATTGGAGAATGTTATTCAATGCTCTCTTTTAATGAGAAGCTATTAGTAGGGAGCAAGGGACAGGTTTTATCTTTCGAAAATAATCAATGGACGGTATACAAAAAAGAATTGCCGACAATCATAAATACCGAATTGGTAGATAAAGCCATATCTTTGTGTGCAATAGATACCACGATCCTTGTTGGAACGATTAATAGTGGCGTATTGGCATATGATAATAACTCCAACCAATGGACAGCATATTGTAATACGGGCCTACCGACAAACCAGGCAATAAATAAAATATTGCGGGTCGATAATAATATTTTTGCACTAGCTGGTAAATACAACTTTGACGATACGTTTTCTGGTTGCGTCTATAAAATAAATACGGACAACTAAAAAAATCAAGAACTTCAATTAATGAGAATGCCCATTTCATTTTTTGAAAGCGAATAGATTCAAATTGCCGAATCTTGGGTTGCAGTCCATCCTCAACAAAATCCTTCCCAAACCTTAAAAGGGCGCATCACTGCAATTGTGATGAATCAAACGCTTTCATCGATTTAACCTTTTTCCCAATCGATCGTATCATTATCAGCACGCAGACGCGGAATCCGTTCTTCCACCGATCATATCAACCGAGCAATCACACAAGTGCCACTACAGAATTTACATGAGATTCTTAATCGGTGCACACGCGGCGACACGTCGGCGTTTCGGATGCTGATGGAAGAATATCAATCGTTTGCCTTTGCTGTCGCGTTTCGCATCGTCGGCAATGAGGAGGAAACAAGGGATCTCGTGCAGGAAGCATTCATCCGCATTTGGCGCAATATCAATCGATACGATCCGGAAGTGAAATTTACAACGTGGATGTACAGCATCGTGTCCAATCTCTGTTATGACGCGCTGCGATCCGATAAACGAAGGCAAGTGGTGATGATGGAGCATGCGGATCTCTCCAATCTTGCAAGTTTGTCGCCCGATGAAAATCCGGAGATGCTCTACACAAATCATGAACTTGCATCGATCATCGACACTTTGACATGCACACTGCCGCCGAAACAGAAGATCATCTTTGTGCTGAGAGATCTCCAGGACTTGAGCATCCGCGAAGTTTGCGACATTCTCGGTGTCTCGGAAGGCTCCGTTAAAACAAATCTTGTCTATGCGCGCCGCACAATCCGGCAGCAGCTTGAACGATTTTATGCGAAGCGAGACTGACTTATGACATGCAATGATGCGTTGAAAAAGATGTATCTCAGAGACGAGGAGCTCAGCGAGGCGGAAGCGGCCGAAGTGAAGCGCCACTGTGAAAAATGCGCCGCATGCAATGCCGAATATGCGCGCGTAAGATCGTCGTTGAACGTCATTAAAGCGTTCAGACATCAAACGCCCTCAATGAACGATCCGCTGCAGTTAATCAATTCGGTGATCGGACAAATCGAACGTGAGGCACGCCAGGGCGTGACGGCATCCTCGAGTGAATCGCTTTCCGAGCGTGTGATGATGTGGCTGTGCGCGCCGCGCGTCCGCCTGGCGATAGCCGCAATGCTTGTAGTGATGACGGCGTCATTTATTGTCGAATACACTTCGGCATTTGTCTCACTGAAAAAGTTTGAGGAAACAGTCGGCGTCGCAACCTCGAAGTATCAACATCATTCAACCGCAGCAGGACTCGACCAATCGCGTTTGCTCGAGGCGGCGCGGGATTTTTCAAAACTCATTGCCGGACGTCAGTCGTCGGTTGCATTATCCGAGAACTGGGTGGTGATGAATAAACAATCGCTTGAACGGTTCCTTCTTTTGTATGAGGAGTTGAAGCATCATGCATCGGAGCTCCCACCTGAATTCCGCGCCGAAAATCCCGGCCTCGCACGATTGCTCGAGACCGAGCAGCCTGCGGCGCAAGCGGAGATGCTCGTGCGCGATCGCGAAGCGCTGATTCGTGAACTGAACGCACTGTTGCCCACGAAAGGAAAATAGCCATGAAACGAATTGTGATTTCTTGTCTGCTACTGCTCGTCGCGCTCTCAAGCGGATGCAAGAATACCTATTCAGTCAAGACGAAGATTCACTCGGACGGCTCATTCGAAAAAACGATCGTCTGTGATGGCGATTCTCTCGGCATCTACAAGCTCTCGCTTCCGTATGTGTTCAGCGACGGATGGAAGATCGTCACAGAAAAGAAAACCGAGGGCGATAAAAAATTTATCACGACGGCAACGAAACGCTATCAGTCGATCGATGAGCTGCAATCGGAACTGACAAAGGGAATGTCTTCGTCAACACTGCGCGTTGAAAGCCATATCGACAAACATTTCCGTTGGTTCTTCACGTATTATACGTATACGGATACGATTCCGGCCTACGGACGCTTTAAGCAGGCTGTCCCGTTTGAGAGCGTCTTTTCTCCCGGTGAAATCAAAGAGATGAAAGACGGAAAAGACTCGCTCGTGAAAAAAAGGGTCGATGAGTATTGGCTGCGCAACATTGTGGAGGAATTCATCGATCGTTTGATTGTCCGATCACAGGAATTGAACGATCCCGCTCTTGCGCCGGCGCGCTGGCAGGAAAAAAGACACATCCTTGCCGAGCAAATCATCAAACAAGAAGTCTCGAAGACGGAAGATTTTACGGCGCTGCTTGAGACGACGCTTCAGACTCGGTCGGCAAAAAAATTAACGAAGGCCATCGACACTACGCTTGCTGAAGTGATGGAGAAAGTGAAGCAGGAAAACGACCTAGAAACCAACTTTACGAATGAAGTCGTCATGCCCGGCATCCTGATCACATCAAACTCTCCGAATGTCGAAGGCAGCAGGCTCATCTGGGATTGCCATCCGAACCAGTTCTTCGATACCGTGATGACCGCCGAATCGCGCATGCTCAACCTCTGGGCCGTGATCGTGACATCGGCCGTCGGCCTGGCGCTTGTAGCGGGATTGCTCATTCCGGTGTTTCGCATGAAATCCGTCCGCCCTGATCGCACGCCATTTTTTTGAGACCGTAGATATGGATAAACTATTTGCCCTTCTTTGCTGTTCAACAAAGATAGAGATATCATGCAGGAACTTTCCCTATCACGAGCAAGGAGGACGAGTCATGAGAAAGAGCACGAAGAATCTCCTGATTGGCATAGGAACGGCCGCAGCCGCAGCGGCGGCATCGGCAATTCCAATAGTCTTGGCGAATAAAACCTCGATCAAACAAGCGGCCGAAAAAGCACTGAAGAAGGGGGAAAGGACAATCAAAAGAACCGAGCGCAAAGCGATGAACACGGTGCGAAAAGCCACTCGGACAGCCAAGAAAGAAAAAGCCTGATCCCGCACAATGATAAACTTTTTACGCTCCATCTGTGTTTAAGACAGTACAACAACGCTTATTCACAATATGGAGAATCGTCATGAAGAAGTTCTTGCTTGCC
>DATGXR010000338.1:0-6052 GCA_035298825.1 Bacteroidota bacterium | reverse complement strand
ATGGCCTGCGCGGAATTGATGATTGATGTCGTTGAGCGTGAAGCGCACACGCGTCACTTCATTCGGTATGAACGCCTCGGGTTTTTCATAACTGTTTCTGAACTTCCCGCGCATGACATCCATCCGCACCGGATACTGATACCCGCCCATCGGCACCGTACTTCCCTTCGTCGATGCCGGTTGAGTGTCGTCGGGCAGCACGTCGATCACTTTCACGATGAAATCCGCATCCGTCCCCGTCGTCGACACATATAACTCCACTGTGATCGGACCCGCAATCGTCAGATCTTCATCGAGCGCGGTGGTTTCATACGACACCACATCGGGCCTGTAATAGGCGAAGCGCTGATCCTCTGTCATGTACTCGCGGTTGCGATTGGTGTGAATCTCCTGCGTGTAGGGCACGGGGTGCGCGGGATCGCTCACGTATTCGTCGAATCCGTCATTCGCTTCGGGCGGAAGAAACGACAATCGCCCGCGCCGATTGAAATACAGTTTCTTCTTCTCGAGCCGCGGCGGCGGCCAGGCGCTGTAACGCTTCCAGCGATTCGATCCCGTCTGAAAGACGGACGCTTCCGCCAGACGATCGATCGATCCCTCATCCTTCAGGTAATATCGGAAGAAGACGGATTCGATCGAGTCGCGATAAAAGTCCGATGTGCGGCTTCCGAACGTGATGTTGCCCAGCTCCTCGCCCGGTGAACGCGACCATCCGCCGTGAAACCACGGCCCCAGGACAAGCGCGTTGAACATTCCGGCGGGAGCATGCTGCTCAAGCGCCTGATAGATCCGAAGCGTCCCATAGAAATCCTCCGCATCGAAGAGTCCGCCCACCGTGAGCACGGCCGGCTTCACCGCGCTTGCGCCCAGATGACTCGGCAGATTGCGCGATTTCCAAAACGCGTCGTATGTGCCGTGCGCGGACATGTCGTTCCAGAAGGCGATCTCGTTTTTAAAGATCGACTTGTTGATATTCGAGATGGCGCCGACATCGAGAAAGAACCGGTAGGGATCCGTAGTGCGGTAATGATATCCGGAGGGAAAATTTGTGGTCGGCGCCGGACGCTGTTTGCCGAAGCCCGACATAAAGTTGAACGCATCGAGCAGAAAGAGCGCGCCATTATGATGGAAGTCGTCGCCGATGAACCAATCGGCAATCGGCGCCTGGGGCGAAACAGCTTTGAGCGCCGGATGCGCATCGACAAGTCCGAGCGCCGCATAGAATCCGGGATACGAGATGCCGTAAAGCCCGACGCGGCCATTCGTATGGGCCAGGTGCTTCACAAGCCACTCGATCGTGTCGTATGTGTCCGTGCACTCATCGGTCACTGCGCCGGATCCTGTATGCTCGCCGACAGGGCGGATATTTTCATACTGGCCTTCGCTCATCATCTTCCCGCGCACATCCTGATACACGAAGATGTATCCCTGTTTCATCGAAATGTCCGAGGGTCCAAGCACGCGTTTATACTCTTTCACTCCATAGGGCGCAACACTGTACGGCGTCCGGTTCAGTAAAATCGGATAGTCTTTGAGCGTATCAATGGGCGTATAAACGCATGTGAAAAGCTTGACGCCGTCGCGCATCGGAATCTGATATTCGCGCTTCGTAAACTGCTCCGCAACATCGAAGCGTTCCTGCGCACACGCCGTGAAGGCGGTGCAGCACAGACTGAGCGTCATCACGCACGTCGTGATCAATTGTTTCATCTGATTCATTTCTTCCTCTTTACATCAAGCAGGTTTGTGATCGAGTCAAGAAGCTGGCCGTTTGCATTGAAAACTTCCAGACCGATGCGTTGTTCATCGGCGGTGAAAATGAAATAATTATTCTGCGCGGTGAATTTTTTCACCGCCGCGCTCCACGGCGTCGGTTCCTGCGTGTAGTACGGGGCGCCGGCTCCGCCGCAGACCATAAACCAGGTGGGATAGGTGAATTTCGGATTCGGCGAAATCTTCCCGTCATTCAAGATGCCGTCCCGGTTGAGATCATCCACGCTCATCACGCCCACAGGCGTCGTGCGTGTGATAAGCGAGCGGTGATAGTTGTGCTCATCGGATCCGAGCACGACGGCCACCTTTTTTGAATTGCTGAAGAGCTCCCAGAGATGGTTCCTCACATCGATCACACCCGATTCGAACGGGGTCATCACGCCGTTGACCGAACGCCAGGATCGGACCGTGTTATCACCTTCATACCACATGGCATCGCTGGCATGTCCGCCATTCGGGAAAAACGGTTCATGGGCCAGCACCACAATGTACTTCACGGTCGGATCGCGTTCGGCTTTGGTTAATTCACGCTCGATCCACTCGACCTGATTGGGCAGAATGTACCCTTCGGGTGAGCCGCCGAGCTCAGGAACCGCTCGATCGGATGTGTTCCAATAGTTCGTATTCAACACAAGTGTTTTCACAGGACCGTATTGCAGAGAGTAGACCGTGCGCGCATACGACGGCATCCCGTCGTAGGCCGCGGGTCCGTTCGATGGCTGAATGAGTTCACGCGCGAAGATCGCTTCGGCGCTCACACTGTCGTACGGATATTTATCCATCTCAACAAGCTTGCCCTCAGCGTCCGTATATCCGAAATAGTGCGCCTCGTGGTTGCCAATCGCGTTATAGACGGGCACCGAATGCAGGAAGCCCGAGAACGTTGTTTTGAATGCCTTCAGCATCAGCGTGAAGTCCTCCTGCGACGACGTGTAGCCTCCGATCAAGTCCCCGCCGAAAAGAAAGAACGAAGCGCCTTTGCGATAGACCTGCTTGGCGATTTGCGTGATCGTCGTGCGATTGACGCCGATATACTCGTTTTCGCCTCCGCCCGTCGTCGCCCGGCTGTCGCCCGAATACGCAAACACGACGCGGCCCTTGCCCTTCGGGGGCGCGGAACGAACGATCATCCACGGCGTGACAACCGAATCTGTTTGATTGATCGCGATGGCGCGGTAGTGATAGAGGTGCGAGTGTGAGAGCTTGTCGATCGTGATTTCATGGCGCGTTCCTTCAGCGGGATCTGCATACACGCCGAGTTCCTTCACTTCGATCTGCCCTGTGGAGGGACGATCCGTTTCAAAAGCGATCGTCATCCGGTTCGGATGATCGCTTTGAATGCATCCGACAATGGGACCTTCGGTGATCGTGAGTGGACAGGAATATCCGGCGGGAGTTTTTTTGAAATCCACGCGGCCGTCATACATGCCCAGTGTCATCGGCACGCCATGACTCACGCGCAAGAGCTCGAAGCGAAACCCAATGGCGCCTGAAGTGCTCCAGTGATTCACATTCGAGCGCGACTCTTCTTTAAAATACGACGAGATTTCGAGCAGCCCCTTCCCCTTTTTTACTTCGCTGCGCGAGCGAAACCGCGGCTCAAGATAATCCGAATTCACGTAATCGAAATCGGCCGGACCGTAATGGATGCGCCCATAGAGCGTCGAATCGTGAAGATCGAATCTCAAGCCGTTTGTATCCGCAGTGAATAACACAGAGGGCTTCAGCTGGTCAACGCTCACGGCGTAGATGCGCTTCTCACGTTGTGCCGTGTAGCCTTTGGTAAGCGGATCGATGATGGTCGAAGGAATCTGCGCGTTCACGATGGTGTCACACAAGCAGAGACGCAGGAACAAAATACATGAAAAAAATTTACTCATACACAGAATTCAGATGAAGGAAGGACGATTGAGCTTCGCATAAGTGTTGCGCAATCATTTCGCCAATGCTGAAACGGCAATGCACGACTACGCCTGTGCGTTGCCGGCGCAACGATCAAAAAAACAGTACTGTTTTATAGTGTAGGGAATTTCTAAGCGATGTGCAATGATCACGCGCGCGATATGCCGCGCGTCAGAAACGATAGATCATCGACCACTGCGATTCGTTGTGCGAATCGAGAGTCTGCTGATGAAACGGCTCGACGGAACACGTTGCATGATTTGCCCAGATCGCGGATTTCAACATCGGGAAATCGCCTTCCACACGGATCTCACGCGCTGTTTTCGGATGCACGCGCAGTCGAAAGATGGCGCCTTCTGCTCCATGAAGCAGTTCATAGCATCCCTCATTCCACCGGTACTGGGAATCCAGTCCGATTGCTCCATCTGCTCTGCGATAAAACCCGGGATTCTCCTTGAGACTCCAGGCAAATTCAGGCAGATAGGATTCTTCGATGTCGCCTGGGCGCGAAAAAAAAGGATGGGCAAACCACCGGAATGTCATCGGCTCGCGTGCGAGATTCATCAATCGCGTTGAAACAGTGAGCGCGCGACCGGCAAGCCGAACCGTGCGCTCCAGCTCATAGGCGTATGAAAGATAGGACGCTTCGGTGCGCATCGATACGGCGCCGAGGCGTGGATTGTCCGTGATCTCCCATTGGCAGAATTCTTCGACCGGAAGCGAAAAGTGCAGGTCCGAGGATCGCTGGTTTAGTACATTATCGAGCAATCCGACTCCGATGATCATTTTCTTTGCCGGACGCGCTTCGGGATCGTCAAAGAGCGTGTGCTGAAAGACTTCGGGCATGCCCTGACCGTTCAAGACGGAGGGTGTCACGTGCGGATATTCGGGTCCGGAGCATAACGTGATTCCGCGGGTGAGATCTTCAACTTGATGGATATATGCGCCGGTGCAAAATCTCGGACCCAGCTTCGCCCGATCGGCGATCGGATGAAGGATCGAGACGCGAAGCGCCGAATTTTCAAGTGTGATCATAGAAGAGAAAATAGTGATTGCTGCGCCCCGGCATCCCTCATGTTGAAGACCGGAACCGGCACTGCTTGCGCCACATCCGAAAGAAGCGCTGTCTTGTCGATCGATTCGGGAATAAACACATGTCCGGACTGCCGGGCATAAAAAGGATTGACTGTCAGTGCAGCAACATTCATGCGCTGAGAATAAGCGATCGTGAATGCAGGCTGATTGTCCACTCCTCCTCTGCGAGCATCATCGATCACGCGTACAGTCTCGATTGGCTCGCCTGCAAGCAGCATCACGGTGGGATCTGCGACAACAATCGTGAGCGTGTGCAAGCGCCCGCGCGGGATTCCCGCGGCAAGCGCTTTGAGTGCGCGATTCGACACCAGATGCGGTATGAGAATCGCCGAGGCATGGCCTGTCATTTTTTGGATCACCCGGAGGGCGTCATCTTCATCATAGAGCGAACCAAACGGAAGCTCCGAGATGACAGCGGCACCGCCGTGATCCAAGACCCGGATTCTCTCGGCATTCGGATCGTGTGACGTGAATCTCATTTGCGGCAGATCGAACAGCCTGCAGATCGCGCGCGACTCGTCTGCAAGAAATCCGATCTCTCGCGAGCGCGACGCGCCCGTGGTGATGATCATCGTTTCAACGGCGGCCATGGCCGCAATCCTGTTTAAGCTTCCGTCAACAAACATCCTATCGACGCCGTACTGACCGAGCTCATCGATAATGCCGCGCAGCAGCTTTTTCGTATTCGGCCCCGCCAGCACAATCAATCCATCGCGTGTGATCTCGACGATCACAATGCGTCCGAGCGCGGTTTCCACATCTGTCATCCTGATGATACGGTAGGCGGCCGATGTATGTGCAAGGCATCGCTCGCTTGTCACGACAAGTGTTCCTGCGCGCAGAAAGAGCCGGGGTTTGGGCAAGCCCGTGATCGTATCGATTTCTTCTCCGTCGTACCCGATGCTTGTGACGGCCAGGCGTTCCTGATGCGCAGCCGATTCGGCGATCATCGCGCCGAGCGTGGTTGTCTTGCCCGTATTTTTTGCCGTGCCGACGATACCGATGACCTTCATCGCTGTCTGACCGTGTTATTGCCGAATGTTCCGGGATAGGCGCCGTCTTGTTCATTGCCCAGGAGTCCCATGGAGATCGCCTCGTGGAGCGTGGGCTGCCCGGCCACTTCGCGCAGCACCTGTGTTACTTTTTCAAGGATCTCATCGGTATACGCTTTTGCCTTCGCGCTCGGCGCAATCTGCGCGTCTCCCATAAATCGAAACGCGTCGGTCACCGCGCGCACGGTATCGATTCTCGAGGTGATAGAAATGGGTCCGCGCGAGTATGC
>DATGXR010000337.1:0-2579 GCA_035298825.1 Bacteroidota bacterium | reverse complement strand
TCTCTTCGGCAGTCAAAAAGATCTCGTGCACGCGATTGCCGAAACAGGAAAGCCGATCGTTGTCGTGTTATTCAGCGGCCGTCCGATTTCCATCACCGAATTGCAGACACAAGCCGGTGCAATTCTTGAATGCTGGTATCTCGGGCAGGAAACAGGCCACGCCATTGCCGATGTGCTCTTCGGCGATTTCAATCCGGGCGGGAAGCTGCCGATTTCAATTCCGCGGTCCGTCGGCCACATCCCTGCATATTACAATTACAAGCCCTCGGCACGGCGCGGCTATCTTGCCGATGATATTTCTGCGCTCTATCCGTTCGGATTCGGCTTGAGCTACACGAAGTTCCAGTTTACAAATCTTCGACTTGAACAGTGCACGATCGCGAAGACAGGATCGACGCGTGTGCTTGTCGATGTGAAGAATATCGGATCACGGAAGGGAACGGAAGTCGTGCAAATGTATATACGCGATTGTTTCAGTTCTGTTACACGGCCGGTGAAAGAATTACGCGGATTTCAAAAGATCACGCTCGGTGTCGGCGAGTCGCAGACAGTGGCATTGACGATTACGCCGGATGAGCTGGCCTTCACGACAATCGATTGGACGTATGCGGTGGAGCCCGGGGAGTTCGACATCATGGTCGGCTGTTCCTCGCAGGATTCAGATTTGCAGACAGTTAAATTACTCGTTCAGTAAACGCGCCTCTCGACAGAGAGAGAGAGACATAGAAGGTTATGGCAGATCAGCACTTTCATCAGAAACTCTCGTTCGTAGAAAAAGCCGGATACAGCGCGGCCGACGCCGCGGCGAATTTCGTCTTCATGACGATGATTCTGTTCCAAACAAATTTTTATACGGACGTCTTCGGCATCACCGCGACTGCCGCCGCAACCATTCTGATGGTCGCACGGTTATGGGATGCGTTTGCCGATCCGGTGATCGGTGTGCTTGCCGACCGCACGAACACGCGCTGGGGGAAGTTCCGTCCCTGGGTGCTGTTTACCGCTCTGCCATGGTGCATTGTGATGGTGCTGGCCTACACGACCCCGACGGGCTGGGGCATGACATCGATGATCATCTACGCCGCGCTCACCAATATCCTGATGATGAGCATCTACTCGATGAACAACATGCCGTATTCGGCCCTGGGCGGAGTGATGACGGGCGATGTGCATGAACGCGCCAGTCTGAATTCTTATCGTTTTATCGCCGTCAACGCGGCGCAATTCATCGTGGGCGGATTGACGCTGCCGCTCATCGCAAAATTTGCCGTTGGGCACGATCGGCAATATGGCTGGCAAATGACGATGACGATTTGGGCCGTTGTCTGTTTCGTCCTCTTCCTCACCACATTCTTTACCACAAAAGAACGCATCAAACCCCAGCCCAGCCAAAAATCATCGCCGAAAGAAGATTTCCTCAGTCTGCTCAAGAACAATCCGTGGAAAGTGATGTTCTTTATGACGCTGGTGCACTTTGCCATTCTTTCGTTCAGAGGCGCGGCGCTCTATAATTATTATCATCACTTCGCCGACAAGACAGCGATGTTCGATTGGGTGCAGCATCTCGGATTGACGGCTCCGGTGCTTGCTCCTGGCGCGCCCGCGCCGGGCGGATTTCTCGAGTGGGTCGGGTATGTCGTGCATGGAGACCGCGCCAATCTTGCGAACTCGAATGTTGCCGATGTCTTCAACAGCATCGTCAATATGATCGGAACGGGAATCACGATGATTGTCATCATCCTCTCGCCGGCGCTCTCGCGCAGGTTTGGCAAGAAGGCAGTGGCGGTTGCCGGGTTCGGCCTTGTGACGATCGGGACGTTTGCGTTTTACCTGTTGAGTCCGACCGATGTCACGGGCATGGTCGTGCTCACGATTCTCATTGCGATTGCCTACGCGCCGACAGTGCCCCTGATCTGGGCGATGTATGCCGACGTGGCAGATTACTCGGAATGGAAGACCGGCCGCCGCTTTACGGGCATCGTGTTTGCCACGATCGGTTTTGCGCTCAAAGGCGGGCTGGCCCTTGGCTCCTCGTCGTTCCTGTGGATTATGGCGGGATTGTTCGGTTATGACACGCAGCTTCCGGACGCGGTAGAGGCGGTAGCGGGCTTTAGGGCTTGCAGCAGCCTGGTCGTGGGACTGATGTTTGCGACCTGCACCGTGTTGCTGATCATTTATGAGATCAATAAGAATATGACGATTCAGATGGCCGACGAACTGGCCGAGCGCCGCAAGGCGTTCGCTCAGGCAACCTGAGACGCCGCTATTGCTTAATTAAATTTTTTTTTGTATTTGCATGGGTACGCACACATATAGTCAGTCTATTCCAGGGAGTCAGAACACCAAAGCATTCTCCAGAATTTTTTATATATTCAGTTTCGTGTTCAAAAGAGCTTGACATTTTTTTCACCGTTACAGTCATCATCAATAATCAACCATGCGAGACCACTATGAAAATTTCTAACCAATTTTTCGCATTGCTTTTGTTCTTCGTGCTGGGTGTTTCTTGGCTCGCGGCTCAAGAAAAATCCGGACAAATCCGCGGGACTGTAAAAGATGTCGCGACGGGTGAACCTCTC
>DATGXR010000336.1:0-6023 GCA_035298825.1 Bacteroidota bacterium | reverse complement strand
GCGCCCGGCACACAGTTTAAAAGCTATTGCGATGGCGTCTACATGTCGACTTCGCCGCTCGGCGATTATACTGTCGCTCCGGAGAATCCATGTTCTTCAAGGCCGGAAGGATTCATCGCGGGCGCGGGACACAGCAGCACGTTTCAGGATCTCTATGGCAACTACTGGCATGTTTCAACAATGACGATCTCCCAGAAGCATATGTTTGAACGGCGACTGGGACTCTTCCCCATGTTTTTCGATGAGGATGGAGACTTGTCTACGTGGACCGGCTTCGGAGATTTTCCTTTTGTGATGCCCCGGAAAAAAATTACGGGGATCAAAGACATTCAGCCCACGGGCATGTTGCTTTCATATAAGAAGCCTCTCGAAGTGTCTTCAGAGGCATCGGAGCATCCGAAGACATTCGCTTCAGATGAGGATATCCGCACATACTGGAGCGCGAAAACCGGCGAGAAAGGCGAATGGGTTGCGATGGATTTGCAGAAACCGTGCACGGTCACATCTGTGCAAATCAATTTTGCAGAACACGAGACGCAACTCTTCGGCCGCAGTCCCGAAGCCTATCACCAATATCTGCTTGAATATTCCTCCAACAATAAAACCTGGCGCACGCTTGAGGATAAACGGCGCAATACGACGGACGTTCCGCATGACTACATCGAACTCCGCGCGCCCGTGAAAGCCCGCTATATCAGGCTCACGAACTATCACATGCCGACTGGCACATTTGCGCTTGCGGATTTGCGCGTGTTTGGACATGGAGGCGGAAAGATTCCCGCTGAAATTCGCACTGTGCATATCACACGTTCAGCGACAGATAAATGCGTCGCCACGCTGAAATGGGAAAAGCATCCCGATGCGATTGGCGTCATGATTCGCTACGGAACACGGAGAGATCACTTATATCACGCGTATCAGGTGATGGATGCGGATTCGCTCACGATCCGAAGTCTCAATGGCGCATCGAAATATTATTTCTCAATCGACGCGTTTAATGAAAACGGAATTCGCAAAGGCAGCACAATCACGGAAGTGGAATGAGTGTGCGATGTGATGCACACGCCTGATCGATCCGCTGGATCGATCGTACACACTGTCTCGCCGACTGTACAATAAAAAGGATTCAACAATGAAAACCGGAATCTATCATCTCGCACTTGTCGCAGCAACTGTGGTGTGTTCTTTCAGCACTGTCCTGGGGCAGCCCGTGCAAAGCGCCGCGATCACATCACCGCAGATTAATCCCGATCACACGGTGATTTTCCGATTTCTTGCTCCGAAGGCGGGCGAGGTGAAGCTTGACGCGCAGTTTGAAAAAACGCCCGTGCCGATGACGAAAGATGCAGCCGGCGTGTGGAGCGTGACAGTCGGACCGGTGCATCCGGATATGTATCCCTACCATTTTATCGTGGATGGAGTGAGGGTGGCCGATCCTTATAACTCGGCAATTTTCCCGAATGAAGGATTCCAGAACAGCATCGTGGATATTCCCGGCGAGCAGCCGCTGATTCACGCGTTGCAAAATGTCCCTCACGGCACTCTGTCGTATCGTCTGTATTCCTCACCCGAATTAGGCGCCCGTCCTGTGGTCGTCTACACGCCGCCCGGGTATGAAAAAAATCCAGGGAAGAAATATCCTGTGCTCTACCTGCTTCACGGCACAACGGACAAAGAAGAGACTTGGACAAAAGTCGGGCGGGCCAATATCATTCTCGATAATCTGATCTCGCAGAAGAAGGCTGTACCCATGGTTGTCGTGATGCCGTATGGGAGAGCCTATCCGATCATCAGTACGTCATCGGGGAGCCTGAGAAATTGGAGCAATTTGCAGGAGATCAAAAAGGATTTTTTGAATAATCTCTTTCCCTTTATCGAACACAATTATCGTGTGCGAACGGATAAGCAGCACCGCGCGATTGCAGGATTTTCAGGAGGCGGTGGCACAAGCCTGTATCTGGGATTGAATCATCCGGAGTTGTTTGCCTGGGTGTGCGGTTTTGCCCCGGGGATGCTCAAAGAAGAATTTGAACGAAATAATGAAGTGGCATTTAAAGATCCGGCCCTTACGAATACGCGGCTGAACTTGTTCTGGATTGGCGTCGGCAAAGATGACGGGCTCTATCCGGTCATCACCGAATATCTGAATGTGCTCGATGAAAAGCAGATTCACCATGAGACGTTCATTTCCGAGGGAGGCCATACCTGGATGAATTGCAAGTTGTTCCTGTCGATCATCGCACAGAAATTATTTCAATAACGATTGTCATGCTCTCGGGACATTGAGCCGGCGACTTTAATGGATGTCATCTTTTTTAAATGGAGTCAGATAATGAGAAACGTGTTATTACTCGTGTTAGTATGCATGTGTGTTCCGGTGACTGCGAGCGCGCAGGAAACATTTCAAGTGCCGATCCGATCTGTGAATGAACCGGTTGCTCCCGGCAAATTCAAGCCCACCTGGAAATCACTCGCGCAGTATCAAACGCCGGAGTGGTATCGGAATGCGAAGTTCGGCATCTGGGCGCACTGGGGACCGCAATGCCAGCCGGGCCAGGGCGACTGGTATGCGCGTCAGATGTACAGCCAGGGCAACTCGCAGTACGTGTGGCATGTGCAACACTACGGTCATCCGTCAAAAGCCGGATTTAAGGAAGTCATCAACAGCTGGAAAGCGGAGAAGTGGGATCCCGATAAATTGATGGCATTATATAAGCGCGCGGGCGCTCAGTATTTTTTTGCGTTGGCAAATCATCACGATAATCTTGATTTGTGGAACAGCAAGTACCAGCCTTGGAATTCGGTCCGTGTCGGGCCGCACAAAGATCTCTTATCCGGCTGGGCAAAGGCGGCAAAGAAATACAAGCTGCCATTTGGATTGAGCGTGCATGCGGCGCACGCCTGGCTCTGGTACGAAACGGCGCAGCAATCGGACACAAGCAGCGAGTATGCCGGCGTTCCCTACGATGGAACACTCACGGCAAAGGACGGCAAGGGAACATGGTGGGAGGGACTGGATCCTCAGCAATTGTACGCGCAAAATCATCCGTTGAGTAAAGACAGCCGGAACATCAATACGATCCACAGTCAATGGAACTGGGGCAATGGCGCAGTAGTTCCGTCGCAGGAGTACTGCGAGAATTTTTACAATCGTACGATCGATATGATCAATCAATTCAATCCTGATTTGATTTATTTTGATGATACGGCGCTGCCGTTATATCCGGTGAGCGATGCCGGATTGAAAATTGCAGCGCATTTTTATAACACGAACATAGCCAGGCACAAGGGAAAATTACAGGCCGTGCTGTTTGGGAAAATTCTCACCGAGGAACAGAAGCACTGCATGGTGTGGGATGTCGAGCGTGGCGCGCCCGATGCGATTCAAGAGCGGCCATGGCAAACCTGTTCGTGCATCGGCGACTGGCATTATAAAAATTCGATCTACGAACACGATCGCTATAAATCGGCGACCGATGTCATTCATATGCTCATTGACGTCGTGAGCAAAAACGGTAACCTTCTTTTAAATATTCCGGTGCGCGGCGACGGCAGTATCGATGAGAAGGAACGCGCCGTGGTCGAGGGAATCGCCGCATGGATGGAGATCAATAAGCAAAGCATCTTCGAGACTCGTCCCTGGATTGTGTTCGGAGAGGGACCGGCTGCCGAAGCATCGAACCCGATTACTGCCCAGGGATTTAACGAAGGCAAAATCAAATTTACATCGAAAGACATCCGCTTCGTTCAGCGTGGAAAAATCATCTATGCGACACTCATGGGAGCGCCTGAAGAAACGATCGTCATCAGGAACCTTGGCGCCTCGAACACACAGCAGAAGATCAGGAGCATCGAGCTGCTTGGCAGCAAGGAGAAAATCGTGTGGAAGCAGTCGGATGATCGCCTCGAAATACAACCTCCCAAGACGATTCCCAATGCGATCGCAATCGTCTATAAGATCCAGCCGAGATAAAGTAAAAAAAGAGTGCCCGGGATGGGGCGCCAGAACGTCCATTTTGTGCCGGGTTCGGCCTTTTTAAAGAAATTTATGAAAAATATTTTTTTCTCTTGCCTTTTAAATATACCATTACGATATTGAATCGTTTCAATTATTCTAGAACCGATTCATCATGTAATAAGGGCCACGATTCTTATCGCCGTCCCGGGGGTCGCCAGTATACTTCGATAAGAACACAACTTCAGTACAATTTTTTCTCTCGTCACTTAAAAAAGTAGTATTTCATTTACGGAAAAATAATGATAGAACACAGCAGCGTCGATGCTCTGACAGCATCCGACGAAGAGATTGGATTTAGAAATCCGCAACTGTCTGTCGACGATCGAGTCATCGATCTTCTTCAGCGGATGACGCTGGAAGAAAAGGTCGCTCAGATGCTCTGCATCTGGGGACAGAAAAAAGAAATGCTCCTTGACGAACAGGGGAGATTCAGTCCCTCGAAGCTCGAGGCACACTTGAGTTTGGGCATTGGACAAATTGCGCGAATCAGTGACACCGCCGGCGGGAAGCCAGCCAAAGACACGGCCATCCTTGCCAACCAGATTCAAAAATTTTTTGTTGAGCGGACTCGTTTGGGAATTCCCGTGATCTTCCATGAAGAGTGTTTGCATGGATTGGCGGGGAAAGATGCGACGAGCTATCCGCAACCGATCGGGTTGGGATCGACGTTTAATCCCGCATTGATCCAGACGATCTATTCATCTATCGCCGAAGATGTCAGAAGCCGCGGAGCTCATCAGGCCTTGACGCCTGTGGTCGATGTGGCCCGTGAACCCCGGTGGGGTCGTGTGGAAGAAACCTTTGGCGAGGATCCGTACCTCGTTGCGCAAATGGGAATTGCGGCTGTCAGGGGATTTCAGGGTGATGCGACGTTTGCAGACAAGAAGCACTTGATTGCCACGCTCAAACATTTTGCAGCGCACGGCCAGCCGGAATCCGGATCGAACTGCGGTCCGGTGAATGTGTCGGAGCGTGTGTTGCGCGATACGTTCTTCTACACGTTTTATCAGGTGCTCAAGAAAGCAAATGCCTTGAGTGTGATGGCGTCATACAACGAGATTGACGGCGTCCCTTCGCATGCCAATCCGTGGCTGCTGCGCGACGTGTTGCGCAAGGAGTGGGGCTTTACAGGTTTTGTCGTGTCCGATTACTACGCGGTCGCCGAATTGCATATCCGCGAAGAGGCCATTAGTCATACCGTTGCAGTGGACAAAGCCGATGCGGCCCGGCTGGCTGTTCAAGCCGGCGTCAATATCGAATTTCCCGATCCCGATTGCTATCCGTTGCTCGTGCAGCTGGTGAAAGACGGCATCGTTGCCGAATCGGCAATCGACGAGCTTGTGGCGCCCTTGCTGCGCTACAAATTTGTACTCGGTCTCTTCGACGATCCGTACGTCGATCCCGAGCTTGTGCGCAATGATGAGCGTCTGAAGAACGAGCGTGCGCTTGCGCTCACAGCTGCGCATGAAACAATTACGCTTCTGAAGAACGACGCGGATATGCTGCCTCTGAACAAGCAGCAGGCGCAGCGTATCGCGGTGATCGGTCCCAATGCCAACACGAAAATGCTGGGAGGCTACAGCGGGGAACCGAAATATTATACGTCACTTGTGCAAGGCATCACCGAAAAAGTCAGTCCGCAGTCGCAGGTGCTCTACAGCGAAGGATGCAAACTCACGATCGGCGGTTCGTGGAATGAAGACGCCGTGACATTTGCCGATCCGGAAGAAAACAAGAAATTGATTCGTGAGGCGGTTGAGACCGCACGGAAAGCCGATCTCGTGATCCTCGCCATCGGCGATAACGAACTCACTTCGCGTGAAGCGTGGAATAAATCTCATATGGGCGACCGCGCGGATCTCGATCTCTTCGGCAGTCAAAAAGATCTCGTGCACGCGATTGCCGAAACAGGAAAGCCGATCGTTGTCGTGTTATTCAGCGGCCGTCCGATTTCCATCACCGAATTGCAGACACAAGCCGGTGCAATTCTTGAATGCTGGTATCT
>DATGXR010000335.1:0-2483 GCA_035298825.1 Bacteroidota bacterium | reverse complement strand
GCTTCCCGATGCGATCTTTGCCGTCAACGATCCCGTGGCCATCGGCGCATTTCAAAGGATCAAGGAAGCGGGATTACGGATCCCGGAGGAGATTGCCATCGTCGGATTTTCGAACAACAAGATCACCACACTTGTCGATCCGCAGCTCACAACGATCGACCAGCCGTCGTTCGAGATGGGAAAAAAGGCGGCGGAGATCCTCATCAGTATTCTCGAGCGCAAGATCACCGAGCCAGTGACAGTGGCGCTCGATACGACGCTCGTTGTGCGCGGGTCGACATGATTGATAGTTCATCACTTTTTCACAACAATGGATTTTGATTGTATCGCCCGGGCTTTCACAACGCGTGAGGCAGGCCATAGTCCGGTTGATAATACAAAAACAACATACGGAAAGGAACGGCAGACAACACGATGACACTGATCGAAGCTGTTGAAAAAAAATTCAAAGACACATTCCCGCAGAAGCCGCTGTTAGTCCGTTCGCCCGGGCGTGTGAATCTGATCGGCGAGCATACGGATTATAATTTGGGCTTTGTGCTGCCTGCCGCGATCGAAAAGGCGGTCTATTTCGCCATTGCGCCCCGCACCGACACACGCTGCTCAATCGTGTCGCTTGATATGAATGATGCGATCGAATTCGAAATCACCGCTCTTGCGCGATCCGACAAAGGCTGGCCTAACTACCTGATGGGCGTCATCGACCAGCTGTGCCGGGCGGGATATGCGATCAAGGGATTCAATTGCGTCTTCGGCGGCGATATTCCGATCGGCGCCGGCTTGTCCTCTTCTGCTGCGATCGAAGCCGGTCTGGCGTATGCGCTCAACAGCATCTTCAATCTTGGAATCTCGAAACTCGATTTGGTCAAGATGGCGCAAAAAGCGGAAAATGAATTCGTGGGCGTGCAGTGCGGCATCATGGATCAGTACATCAATATCTTCGGCGCCGAGCACCGCGTGTTGAAAATCGATTGCCGGTCGCTTGCCTACGAGTATGTCCCGTTCCAGGCAAAGACGATATCGATCCTGCTGCTCGACACATGTGTTTCACATTCGCTTGCCTCATCGGAATATAACCAGCGTCGCAGAGAATGCGCGGAAGGGGTTCGGCTCCTGCGCACGAAGTACGACGCCATCCAGAGTCTGAGAGACGCGACGCTCGATCAGGTCCGTGAATTAAAAGATCGGATGGGAGACGTCGTCTATCGCCGCTGCAAATTCGTCGTCGAAGAAAACGAGCGACTCCTGAAGGGATGCGATGCGCTCAGAGCGGGCGATGTGGCGTCGTTCGGAGAATTGATGCGTCAGGCGCACACCGGCCTGAGCAAGGAATACGAAGTCAGCTGCGACGAACTCGATTTTCTCGTCACGCTTGCGGCCGATCGCCCGGGCGTCTACGGATCGCGGATGATGGGGGGAGGCTTCGGAGGATGCACGATCAATCTGATCGAGACCGACGCCGTCGCAGAATTCTCAGCCGTTGCCGCAGAGGCATTCACAGCAAAGTTTGGCCATGCGCCAAAATCCTATGTCACCACAATCAGCGCGGGCACGCACACCGTCCCGATGGAAGACGCCAATGACACAATTTGATTCGACACGCCATCCCCATCGCAGAAAAAATCTTCTGACCGGAGAGTGGATCCTTGTTTCTCCCCACCGCACACAGCGGCCATGGCAGGGAGAAGTCACGCCTCCTGCGCAGGACACACGGCCAAAGTACGATCCTTCGTGTTATCTCTGTCCGGGCAACAAACGGGCAAATGGTGATACGAATCCCGCGTACACCGATACATTCGTGTTCACGAACGACTATGCGGCGCTGCTTCCCACGACGCCTGCCGGATCGCGGAACGATCACGGATTGCTGCAATTAAAAAGCGAGCGCGGCATCTGCCGCGTCGTCAATTTTTCGCCGCGGCATGATCTGACGCTTGCCGAGATGAGCCGGGAGGAAATTGAAAAAGTCGTGGCCGTGTGGCAGCAGGAATATCGCACGCTCGCGGCAGATCCCCGCATCAACCATGTCCAGATCTTCGAGAATAAGGGAGCGATGATGGGCAACAGCAATCCTCATCCTCATTGCCAGATCTGGGCGCAGGAACATCTTCCCATGGAGGCATCGAGGGAGTTGCGCCAGTTCACACGCCATTACCGGTCGACGGGACAAAGTCTGCTTGCAGAGTATGTGAAGCTCGAACGACGGCTCAAGGAACGCATCGTCTATGAGAATGCGTCGTTTGTCGCACTCGTGCCGTTTTGGGCCGTGTGGCCCTTTGAGACGATGATTGTCTCGAAGCGCAAGCTCGGCTCGCTTCTCGAGTTCAAAAAAACGGAGACGGGTGAATTTGCCGACGCGCTGCGCGTGATGACGGCCAAGTACGACAATCTCTTCAAGACGTCGTTTCCATATTCATCGGGACTTCATCAGGCGCCGACCGATGGCAAGCCGCATCCGGAATGGCATTTCCATGCGCACTTTT
>DATGXR010000334.1:0-6191 GCA_035298825.1 Bacteroidota bacterium | reverse complement strand
AGATTCCGCAACGGCACCGTGCGCACCCTCAGTGCAAAGGCAATCGGCGCCAGCGGCTCCGGCAGATCGAGCGCCCATCGCAGGCCGTGATAGTTCGTATCCGGCGCCGTGAATAACGGATGCTTCCCACCCTTCCAGTTGAATCTTCCGGCATCGGTGATGCTTCCGCCGATTGCCGTGCCGTGGCCGCCGATCCACTTCGTGAGCGAATTAATGACGATATCCGCTCCATGCTCGATTGTCCGCAACAGATACGGCGTGGTAAATGTCGCATCCACGATCAACGGCAGGCCGTGCTTGTGTGCAATTTCGCTCACCGCTTTGACATCGGTGAAGTCCAGGACCGGATTGCCGATTGTTTCGATATACAGGGCGCGCGTCTTCTCGGTGATGGCGCGCTCAAAATTCTTCGGATCCTTCGGATCGACAAATTTTGTATTGATGCCAAGTTTCGGCAGAATGGCTTCGAATTGCGTATACGTTCCGCCATAGAGATTATTCGCCGAGACGATCTCATCTCCGGCTTCAGCCAGCGTAATGATGGCATAAAAAATCGCCGAGGTGCCCGAGGACACAACAACCGTTGCCGCGCCGCCTTCCAGGCGTGTGATGCGCTCTTCAAGAACTGCATTCGTGGGATTGGTGAGGCGCGAATAAATATTGCCCAGTTCCCGGAGTCCGAACAGGTTTGCCGCATGTGCCGTGCTGTTAAAGACAAATGAGCTTGTCCGGTAAATCGGCACGCCGCGCGAGTTCGTTGCGGAGTCTGCAGCTTCCTGTCCGGCTTGCACGGCAAGGGTTTCGAGTCTGTAATTTTTTGCTGCCATGAGTATGTGTGTCCTTTCTGTGGAGAGATAGTTGATCCAACGATGATATGAAAGTATTTCTATTGTTTGTGTGTTGTCGAGGTGCCGATCAGATTCGAACTGATGAATAGGAGTTTTGCAGACTCCCCCCTTAACCACTCGGGCACGGCACCAACATTCCTCTTATATCGAAACCGACGCTCGCGTGTAGACAAAACGACCGTTGAATCCAAAGGGCGAAAAGCTGCTATACGGGAGCAGTCCCGAATTGCTGTTAACCTTCAAGACCTTGTCGGGATAGACATCGAAGATATTGTTGACTCCGGCTGCCAACGTCAGATATTGAAACACCCTGTAACCTGCTTCGGCATCGAACAGCCATTTCGCCGAATACGTCTGATCGAGCGTGAGATCGGTGTTGCTGCCGAACGAGGTAATCGAACCATAACGCACACCACGGATAAACGCGTCAAGATCCGCTCGATGATAATTCACCTGAAACGTATATGTGCTGGCAGGTTGTCCCTGTTCGATCCTGCCTTGTTCCACGCGCCCGAGCAGCGGCGTCGTCGTCAGAGCCTGCAGCGCCGGAGGGGTCACAATCGATGACTTGTTGGTGATCTCGGTCTTCGTGGCGTTCACTGCAGCAGTCAGCCTGAGCCACCCCCACCGATTCAGATCGATGCTGTAGCGTCCGGTGATATCGATGCCCGACGTTTTGGTATTGATGGCATTGGTGAAGAACCGGCCGCCCGTCGCATTGATCCCCAGCCCCTGCAGATAGGTCGTTACGGCTGCTGCCGTAAAATTTTCAGTAAGCACGATCCGGTCTTTGATGCTGATCTGATACGCATCAATGCTGAAGGAAATGTCATCGGCGTTGTAGGTGAAGCCTGCACTGATATTCACAGATTTTTCTGGTTTCAATTCCGTAGCGCCGAGAGATTTCGCCACAGCGGAGCTGACAGGGAACGTCCCGACCTCGTTCGGAACACCGTTGATATACGTCGTCGCTGTGGATGAGAAATATTCCTGTGCCAGAGAGGGAGCACGATATCCCGTGCTTACAGCTCCACGCACCGAGATCCCTTCGGCAAGCTCGAAGCGTGAGGACGCTTTTATTGTCACCGTGGAACCGAAGTCGCTGTAGCGTTCGAAGCGACCCGCAACGTCAACCAACCATCGCTGCGAAAGATGATGATCGAAGTCCGCATACAGGCCGATGTTGCTGCGCGTCTGGTCCAGCACATTTGAGGGAAGGAATCCCGGAAACACTTGCGACCCGATTGCTTTCGTCGCTGAATCGCCGCGCAGATACGATTCAGGCTGACCGGCTGAGATCCTGTAGCGTTCGATCCGATATTCGGCGCCGAATGCCGCATTGACGGGGTATGCGCCGCCCACATCCCATGCGCGGAATACATCGAGATTCGTCGTGGCCTGCGCAAAATGCAGTCCGCCGGCATCGAATTCAGTCGGAGACTTCGTCCAATACGAAGTGTTCAACGAGTTGGTGACGCGGTAAAGCAGATGGTTTGCTCCATAGCTCTCACTGAGATCATACGTCCACTCTCCGATCGATCCTTTCGCTCCGGCCGTCAAAGCGATGTCGTCGATATCGGTGCCAATGGAGGGAAGAAATCCGTTGGGATAAATCGCCGGAACATTTCTCACGTCGTTGGCCCGGCGATAAAATCCTGCAGCCGAGCCTCGCCGATTCGAATATCCGCCGAATGCATATGCGCCAATATGTTCCTCCAGAGGAAGCGAGAGGTTGACGAAAACGCTTGCATCGGTGATCTCGCCGTCACCAAATTTGTGCGTGTTGCGGTCGATTGTCAGCTCACGGGGATCGGTGGCCGCGTACTGAATGCGCGGATCGAGTCCGGATCTGACGGTTGCCCCCTTCGCCGCATATTCACCTCCGATGTAGAGTGTTCCGTCTCCAATCGGCGTGCCGTAGCCAAGATGGGCGTTGACTGTCCTGCCATCGGACGCATTGACTGTCTGTTGTTTTCCATCTCCGTCCCACCGCTGTCCATCGAATGTGCCCGATGCGAAATTCGTCGTTTCAACCGGCCTGTTGCCTTCGGTTGTCGTATATCCACGCTCGAATGAACTGAGATATTGGCCATAACTTGCGGAGGCATCGAGTCCGCTTCCCTGCTTGAGGATGATATTAATGACACCTGCGATGGCATCTGAACCGTACAGAGCCGATGCACCGTCTCTCAAGACTTCGACCCGGTCGATCGATGAGACCGGGATAGCGTTCAAGTCGACGCCGGTCGATCCCCGACCGACTGATCCATTGAGGTGAATCAGGGCGCTTGTGTGCCGGCGCTTTCCATTGACAAGGACCAGCACCTGGTCGGGACCGAGACCGCGCAGCGTGGCAGGACGCACGTGATCTGTGCCGTCGACAAGCGAGGGCTGGGGCGAATTAAACGAAGGGACGAGCGCACGGAGTATTTGTGTAGTTTCAGTATATCCGTTGGCCTTGATCTCCTGCGTTCCGATGATATCGATCGGTACAGGCGATTCGACAATGGTGCGCTCTGTGGCCCGATTCCCGACGATCACAACTTCGCTGCTGCCGATAGGGTCCTCCTGAAGTGAAATCGTCTTTACAACTGACGAAGTATCTGTAACGACAACCTGCTCGATCGCCGTGCGATAGCCAAGCAGACTGATCCGGAGGCGTGAGTGACCGGCTGGCAGCGCGAGTGCAAACGTACCGTCATTTTTTGATACGGTGCCGATCCTGAATTCGACAGCGACGATATTGGCGCCCGGAAGAGGTTCGCCGTTCCGTGATACGATCCTGCCTTTGACGTGATATTTTTCGGCTGAGAAGCTGAATGTAGAAAGAAGTACAAGCACAAGTGATATGATTCGTTTCATCAGATTTCCTCTTAAGTATCTCATTGATAACATGTATGTGACCTCATCCGCCTGGGCCTCTGCGTGCTCAGTCGAATGCGGTAAGGGAAGAGTAAAGCTCAGGAATACAGGTTATTGACAACAGAGGAAATTGCCGGCGAAGTACGAAAAATCGTGCGCCAGTACGGGACGGCAGGCATAAAACAAACGGAGGTTCGAAATATTTTTCATGAGTGTTGATTTCTGTCAGGATGTAAGCGAACCGGTGATCGTGCGCGATCACTTCGGCAATTTCACGTACTGCGTGGAAATGGAAAAAGGACAGAGATCAACAACAACAGGAGGTGTGACCGTTGAGGGGTGCTGCATCGTGTCGCAAAGCGAGGCTCGTGACACGTTCGATATGTGATGAGGTGGACGTATGCATATATGTGTTAGCTATGACGCTGATCATATATTATACAACAACGTCGAGCATTTGTCAACAGAAAAACAAGCCGCGCGGAAAAAAAAACCAACACGCTAAAAAAGTGTCGGTCCGGATTAACAGTCAAGGTGGATGTGATCCATCAGGAAAATAATATTGTAAATTTCATTAATAGCGCATCTCCTGAACAGAATATACCCTATATGGTATAATTCGAATAATGATTGCAATTTTGTACCCGTTTAGGTATAATATTAGAAATGAAATCCCATTTAACACCCTAAAGGGTATAATAATGAAAAAATCAGAATTATCAACTTTCATAAAGACAAAGCGCAAACAATTAAAACTTACTCAATTCGAATTGGCAGAAAAGGCCGGGGTCGGATTGCGCTTCGTGCGTGAAATGGAGCAGGGTAAAACGACATTGCGCCTCGACAAAGTCAATCAGGTGTTGAATTTATTTGGCTATGAATTATCCCCCGTTAAATCCACCCATCCCATGATATGAGAAAAGCGCTTATTAAAATAGATGATACGATCGCCGGCGTATTGACGCAGGATGAGGACGGCTACCATTTTGCATACGCCGATGAATATCTGCGATCGGAAAATCCGAAGCCGGTCAGCAAGACATTGCCGCTTAAAAATGATGCATACCACAATAATGTCTTGTTTCCCTTTTTCGACGGCCTCATTCCCGAAGGCTGGCTGCTGGAAGTGGCCGAACAGAACTGGAAACTCGATCCACGCGATCGCATGGGACTGCTCCTGGCATGTTGCAGGGATTGCATCGGGGCTGTGAGCGTGCAGAGATTCGAGGGTGGCGATGAAGAATAAACGCTGCCTCTATTGCTATCAATTGCTCGATGATGGAGAAATGGATTTTCATCCATCCTGTAGTAAAAAGATATTCAATGCACCAACTCCGCCGGAATTGCCCTATACCGAAGCGCAGATGGACGAATTGGCACTGAAGGTCATTCGCAGCCAGATCACGATCACAGGCGTCCAACCGAAACTTTCATTGGATGTGACGCCGGGAACGCGAAAAAATGGACCTCGGCGGTTTACGATCGTCGGATTATGGGGAGCGTATATCTTGAAACCTCCGACGCCCAAATATCCTCAGATGCCCGAAGTGGAAGATGTCACCATGCATCTGGCGCAGCTTGCAAAGATTGAAACCGTGCCGCACTGTCTGATCCGGCTTCAATCCGGAATGCTGGCCTATATTACCAAGAGGATCGACCGGTTGAACGACAGGAAACTGCACATGGAGGATATGTGCCAGCTGACGGAACGGTTGACCGAACAGAAATATCACGGTTCATATGAACAGATCGCAAAAGCGATCATGAAATATTCATCGATCCCCGGCCTCGACGTGGTGAATTTTTATGAACAGGTGCTTTTTTCATTCATCACAGGGAATGCCGATATGCATCTGAAAAACTTTTCGCTCATCGAGTCGCCCGGCATCGGCACAAAGTTGTCGCCTGCGTATGATCTGCTCGCCACGGCCTTGATCAATCCCGCCGATACAGAAGAACTTGCACTGACACTCAATGGAAAAAAGAGGAAGATCGGGAGGAAAGATTTCGTGGTGGCGATGACGGCGGCGCAATTAGATCCTAAACAGCAACGGAACATTCTCGTTAAATTCGACAAGGTCATCAGGCGTTGGCTCGAATTTATCGATACAAGTTTTCTGAGCGCCGACGATAAAAAGGCATATAAGGAGCTCATACAGAAAAATCATCAGCGTATACAATGATTCCATAAGCGCGCTTGAAATAGGAGCAATCTGATACGATTAATTCTATCGAGAAAGTAAAACGCACCATCAGAGCTCCTTTGCCATGTCATGGATTTTGCAGACGGTTTTCCAGTTGCGGTCCGTCAATGGCACACCAAGCAGTCGTTCTGCATTCGCAGCGAGTTTCGATCGACCCACGCCATCGGGCGCATGGAGATAAAACACTTTCCCGACAAGCTGAAAGCGTTCACTCTCGGCTTTAATACGCTCGAGCGCGGCAAGATCAGGCTTCGAAGGAAGAGATGCAAGGAATCCC
>DATGXR010000333.1:0-1591 GCA_035298825.1 Bacteroidota bacterium | reverse complement strand
AGCGCCTTGATCTCGCTTGCAAACATCACGGCGCTCCGGCTTCGATGCACATACAACGGACGCACGCCGACGCGATCGCGTGCAAGCAGCAGCGATCGATCGCGCGAATTCCAGATCGCAAGAGCCCACTGACCGTTGAATTTTTCGAAGCAGGAGATTCCCCACGATTCGAAGGCATGAAGAATGACCTCCGTATCGGAATGCGTGCGGAAGATGTGACCGAGCCGTTCCAGGTCGTGTCGCAGCTCAATGTAGTTGAAGATCTCGCCGTTGAAGACGATCCACAGCGTTTCATCCTCATTCGTCATCGGCTGCTGGCCGGTGGGAAGATCGATAAGCGAAAGCCGGGCATGTACAAGTCCGGCATGCGCGTCGCGATAGATGCCGAATTCATCGGGCCCGCGATGGCGAATAGCCCTGATCATTGCCTCGAGTGTGGAGCGTTCCGGAGGTGCGGATGTATCACGTGTCGATATGATACCGGCTATTCCACACATAAGTATCCCCTTTTGTTATACCGTGAAATGCAGCGTGGATCATCGAATTTCCTTAAGATAAAAAAAAGAGATACAGAAACCAACACGCTTCTCCATGCGAGTTGTTCCCCAGAGAGATAAAGCAGTCAATACGCATCTCCATACGGATTGTCCGCGAATCGGAATTTCACTTGAAAAGCGCCGATTAATTATTATACTATAGTATGCAGAGAATACAACGGATTTTTCAGTCCCCGACAACGATCGTTATCAAGATCGGAACAGCCCTCCTGGCGGATAAAACCGCAGGCATCAATCTTCGCCGTATCGACGCGCTTGCGCGCCATGTGGCCCAATTGCGCTCGCTCGGCCATCACGTGGCGATCGTCTCATCGGGCGCAATCGGCGCCGGCGTCGCGGCGCTCAAATTGAAGGAACGCCCCCGCACGATTCCCGACAAGCAGGCAACGGCCTCGATCGGACAGCCGCTGCTCATGGAAGCGTATATCAATGCATTCCGCGCGCACAATCGTATCGTCTCGCAGATCCTGCTCACGAAGGACGATTTTGTGAACCGTACACGTTACCTGAATGCAAAAAACACATTCACGTCCCTGCTCCGCAAAGGCATCGTGCCAATCATCAACGAGAACGATACTGTCGCCGTCGAGGAGATCAAGCTCGGCGACAACGATAACCTCTCGGCCATGGTCGCCAATCTGATCGAAGCGGATGTGCTCATCATTCTGAGCGACATCGACGGCCTGTTCTCCGACGATCCGTCGCGCGATCCGGATGCAGTGCTGATACCAGTCGTCGAAAAGATCACGCCTGCCGTCGAGAAGCTTGCGAAAGGAAGCGGCAGCGAACTCGCCACCGGCGGCATGGCGACAAAAATTCAGGCTGCGAAACGATGCGTCTCATCCGGCATCGCGATGATCATCGCCAACGGAAGAAACATGGATGTGCTCGGCCACATCGTCTCCGGCTCGTTTACCGGCAGCATTTTCCTTCCGTCGAAGCGGACATTGAGCGTCAAGAAAAAATGGATCGGCTTCATCGCTCACGCGCGCGGATTTCTCGTTGTCGACGATGGCGCCAGGCAGGCGCTTGTC
>DATGXR010000332.1:0-3001 GCA_035298825.1 Bacteroidota bacterium | reverse complement strand
GAAAATGGGGATTCCCATTTTCTCGATCGAAGACATGTATGCAAACACGAATTTATTCCAGGACGGCTGCGCGCAGATGGGCATCATTCCGACGATCGCGTATGATGCGAACTTCTTCATCTCGCCCGGACTCGGAACGACTGATCATTCCGGCAACTTGATTCCCGAACGCATGGCGATGGCTGTGCGCGGCCTTGTGATGCTTGTTGAGATCGTGTCGAAACATGCAGGCATCCTCGACTGATCTGCGTGTGTGTGTGATGAGAAAAAAACGGAGACTGGAACGATGACGACAACCGCGATGAGCCGGGTGATGGATGCGATCGATATTGAAACCTATATCGTTTGCACAAGCGCCGAGGAGGGAAGAATGCTTGCGATGATGCTCGGGCGCGAGATGAATCTCGGAGAAACCGATCTCATGTTCGATGAGTTTGACGGCTATGGACTGCGCGTCCGCCTGAGAAAATATATTTACAAGCCCGGCGCGCGATACGACTGGCTTGCATCGAAGACGCAGATCTAATCACTGTCTGACGTGCGCGTATGCAAACACGACGGTCAATTTCTTTTGTGCATGTGATGAACGAGCACGTGTGTGTATACGGCTGATAATTTTCTTCCCGTGTGAAGGATGAAACGAACGATGGCAAAAATTCTGTGCGTGCCGCTCGATCCCGTGCACGATGTGGGCATTAAGATCATCAACGGCGAACTTTCGAAACGCGGACACGAGACACTCCTGCTGCAGCCGGATCTGCCGATGGAAACGATCGTGAAGAAGGCGGCCGAGGGTCGCTATGATTTTATCATGGTCAGCCGCACGCTCGGATACGGGGTGGCGGAACTCCTGGCGCGCTTCACCGATCTTCTGGATGCAGCCGGCATACGCGAACGCTCGAAAGTTGTGATCGGCGGAAAACCCGTCACCTCCGAACTTGCTGCGGAGCTTGGATACGACAGAGGCTTCGGCGCCGATTCCACGATCGATGAAGTAATTGCATACGTCGAAGGCCGCGAGCTCACAATCGAATCGGCAGGCGCCGCGAGTGTGAAAAAAGATATCGCCGGCGCGTATTCCTATGCATTCCACGACAAGGAAATCGAGTCGCTCCTGGAGACGATCTGCGATAAGCTCGTGACCTGGGCTGCAGAGAAGACATCGCCCGGCATCGAACGCATGCAGCTGCGCGAGGAGATCATTCGCGAAGGCGCATCAGCTCGTGCAGGCGAGCTGCGCGCGCGCTATGGCCGGCTCTGCGACCAAACGATCTTTGATGCCAACGAGCGCCACAGGCTACCCAAAGGCGTGCGCGCGGTCTCCGAAGAAGAGCGCTCGGCGCTCCAGGCGTTCCTTACACATGCGAGTCCGAGCCGGCCTGGCCGCATACAGCATACGCCCGAGCAGCCCCTTGTCTTCAAGTTCCTTGGAAGCGGCTGTCCGATCATGGACATCACGCATGCGAAAGTGTGCGAACGCAGGGGGATCAACGGATTTCTCATCATCAATCCGTCCTGGGAAGCGCGCTATGAAGGATTGATCGAAGGCTGCCTCACGCACGAAAACGACGGCACGATCACCTCGCTTGAAAATATCCGATTGCTGCGCCAGAGCCTGGACCCGGCGACGCTCTTGACCGTGAGGGCGCACCGCGGACTCAACACGCCCGAGACCGTGCTCTTGGCCGGCGAAGCCGGAGCGGATCTTTCGAAGATCGATCTTGTCTACGGTTCGCTCGGCGCCGGCACGGATCCCGAACGACTTGCAGTCGACGGCATCGAGGCGATGAAGCTCTGCGCGCGCTACAAGATGGCGTTCGACATTCCGGGCAACGACGAGCTCTCGGGAGTGCCGGCGTGGAAAACGCTGGCCGGATTGTTGATCAATGTGATGCTCGGCAAACACCTGGGCGCGCGCGCGATCCTCAAACCCCTGTTTTGTTACGGACCGCACATCGTGTTGAACGGGCAAATGAAACAAAACTTTGTCGACTACAACGCCGCCAAGATTTATGCGCTCAGGCATATCGTCGACTGCCCGATCTGGCCCGGAGAGCCGATCGCATTCATGACACAGTCCGAGGAGCGCATCCAATCGGCCAATACGACGAGCTATCATGCGGCGCTTGCCGCCTCGCTCGGCGTGGATGCGATCACAATCGCCTCGACAGATGAGGCGTATTCGCGCGGACCCATTTCGATCACATCGAGAATCGATACCGTGCGCGCCGTGACCGATGCATTTCGTTTTATGGGCGACGCGCAGATCGCACCGAGCGCGAAGGCTCAAGCGTATACAGATGAGATCCTTGAAAAATTAACACAGGTGCTGCGCGAAGTGGCCGAACAGCCCACGCTCCACGAGGCGATCACACACGGACTCCTGGGCAATGAGCAAGACGGCGCCTATCCCGGAACATTCGGCAGTAACACGGTCACTCAGCGATGAAGATCATCGGCATCGTTGGGACTGCAAAAAATACGGGCAAGACGACAACACTCGGCGCGATGATTGCCGAATCGGCCGCGCATCAGGAACGCCTGGCCGTCACAAGCATCGGGTACGACGGAGAAGAAATCGATACGATCACGGGCTTGCCCAAGCCCCGGCTTTTTCTACGCACAGGAACGATCGTCATAACAAGCGAGCGATGTCTTGCGCAGACATCGGCCGAATTCCGTGTGCTCACAAGGACGGATGTGGAAACCGCGCTCGGACGCATTGCGATCGTCGAGATCACACGCGACGGATTGATCGTACTGGCGGGGCCGAATACGAAAAAGCTATTGCGCGGCATTATCGATGAGCTTGGTCAGTACGGCGTCGACAGGATGTTTGTCGACGGGAGCTTTAACAGGATTGCGGCCATGGCCGCCGTTGAAACGATGATCATCACCACGGGCGCGTCGCGTTCGCGCGAGACCGGGTTTCTCTCCGATGAGTCGCGCGCGATCTGCAGGCTGTTCGATCTGCCGCAATTTGTATTCACGTCACACGATC
>DATGXR010000331.1:0-7392 GCA_035298825.1 Bacteroidota bacterium | reverse complement strand
CGTGATCGTCGAATACTTGCCCTTCTCATAATTGTAATTGTCGAATTCATCCTCATACAGCGTGAATTCTCCATCGGCGCCGGGATAGACGCGAAGCTGCAGCTGATCCCATTTTTTTTCTGTCGCATACTGGACGTTCGGACCGATTGGGAGAATGGAACCGGCCTTCACATACAGCGGAAGAATATCAATCGGAGTCTCTTTTGCAACCGTCGCGCCGCCTGCATGCTTTTCACCGGTCCAGAAGTCGTACCACACGGCGCCCTTGGGCAGATACAATTCGTCTTTTTTCACTTTCGTGAAATCTTCGACATTGATCGTGTCCTTGCCCTCAACACTGATTTTCGTGTACATCGGCTTCGTCACCGGATGCACAAGCAGCGAGCGGCCGAAGAGATATTCGTCGTTGATCGCCAATGCGGATTTGTCCTGTGCAAAATCCATGACCAGCGCGCGCATCATGCTCGATTGGTGTGCGGTCACTTCCCATGACGTCGAATAGATATACGGCAGCAGGCTGTAGCGAAGATTGATCGCTTTTTCGATCGCATCGTAGACCTTGCCGCCTTTTTTTCCGAATTGATAGATTTCACGCGGCGCGCCTTCGCCGTGCGAGCGCATCATCGGGCAGAATGCTCCGAACTGGATCCAGCGCGCGTAGAGTTCGCGGTAATCCGGGTCTTCGATGGTCCTCTTGAAATTCCACAGGAAGAATCCGCCGATATCGCTATTCCAGTACGGAATGCCGGAGAGCGAAAAATTCAATCCGGCAGAGATCTGATTTCTCAACGCTCCCCATGAGGCCACGACATCTCCGGACCAGGTGTTGGCGCCGTAGCGTTGCTGGCCCGCGAATGCCGAGCGCGTCAGGATGAACACCCGTTTGTCGGAACTCACCGCACGCTGGTGGTCCGAGACGCCGCCCACGGTCATCAGCGGAAACGCATTGCGCACTTTTCGGAATGATCCGAGGTATGTCTTATTATCGAAGTCCGAGGGTTTGAATTGCATGTGATCGGGCTCCGATGAATCCATCCACCATCCGTCCATGCCAAGCGAGAAAATGCCTTTCTGCAGATACTTCCAGAAAATATCGCGCGCTTCGGGATTGTACGGATCGTAGACTCTCACGCCGGAAGGATAATCGGCATTGGGCGGCCATTTTTCTACTCCCGACTCGGGCCAGGTCTTAAAATTCATGAGCGCGCCGATGTTATTCAATTCCTTATAGGGTTTCGTCTCGGGCCCGAACGAATTCCATATCGAGATGATGATGTGCGCATTGAGGCTGTGGACGTCGTCGACCATTTTTTTCGGATTATAAAATCCGGGATTCAGGAACTCCATCGCGTTCCAGAGATAATTGTTGCCCCAATACTGCCAGTCCTGAATGATGCCATCCAGCGGCACACCAAGCTGTCTGTATTTTTTTACGACATCCAGCAGTTCATCCTGACTCTTATAGCGCTCTTTGCTCTGCCAGTAGCCGAATGTCCACAAGGGGAACATCGGAGCCTGCCCGGTCAACTCCCTCATACGCGCAATCACGCCATCGGACGAGCCGCCATACATGACGTAATAATCGACGCACTCTCCCACATCCGATGTGAACGTCGTGACATCCGGCTTGTCGACAAAGAGCGTGGGAGAGGTGTTATCCCAGTAGAGTCCATAACCTTTTTCAGACTGGAAGAAGGGAACGTAATCGTCCGTGTTGCCCTGCACCATATGCAGCGTGAGATTACGCTGCACCATCTTTCCCTGCTGCTGCTGTCCGAGACCGTAAATCGCCTCGTCCTTCTCCAACACGAACGACTGCGACACTGTATAGGTTTTCACTCCGGCATCGTTGAAATCCGTAAACGCCGAACCCGTTTCTTTTTCGGCAACGAGAGGTTTGCCCGCGGGAGTCGAATAGGCAAGAGTTCCTTTTTTCAGATCCAGCATGACGTTCAGCTCCGCAGTGCTCAGCGTGAGTTGATCATCTTTTTGTGATACCGTAAAATCTGTTTTCTGCGGCGTCATAATCACGGAGAGACTTTTTTTCGTCACCGATGCGCCATCGGGCGCTTTCACGATTCTCACCGTCGATGGTCCGTAAAACTGGATATCAACACTGATGGAGTTGATGACTGTATGAATCCCCGTATCCGTTTTCTGATAGGGTTGATTTTGAGCGCTCACAACCATTGTCATTGCAAGCATCAGGATGAATCCCAGTGTTCTCATTTTTTTCCCTTCGATGATGTGCCGCAACTTTTCTCTCTCCGTAAGTGTGTGTGTAATGAAAAAAAGTTCGTGACGAATTATTTAAACGTGATCCAGTCGAGTTCAACAGCGCCGGGATCTTTCTGTACGACAACAAGGTTATGCACGCCGGTTGGAATCGTTGAGACCTGTGCCTTCGCAGTATCCCACAGCGGTGTCTTTGCAATATCGACACGTGCAAGCACCGGACCATCAAGAGCGTCCAGCCGGATCTCGATCGCTCCTCCGGTGGCGGAAGAGGATTGCACCTCGATCGATTTCACGGGCGTCGCTCCGAAATCGACGCTGTTGTATTTTACCCATGCATTTTTTTTGGACAAGCCGATCTTCCATCCTTCATGCGGATTCTCAGGAGTCAGGAACGACACGGCGACACCTTCGTTGCTGATGTCGCTGTATCGGTCGATCTGTATTTTTTTGCGCGCATCCGATCGTCCGACTCCGCGCCAGGTGGGAATCACTTTTTTAATCGAGCCGTCCGGATTAAAAAACAGGCTGTCGGCCCGGATCGACCGCGCCTTGTCAAAGTTCGGTGACAGATCGTTGTGGTGGTAGAACAAATACCATTGTCCCTGATACTCGACAACCGACTGATGGTTCGTCCAGCATCCATTGGGCCATTTATCCATGAGCACGCCACCATACGTAAAGGGACCCATCGGATCCTTCGAAGTACAATAGACGAGCGATTCGGTCGAGTCGATGACGTTGGGAAATGTCAGGTAGTAGATCCCGTTGCGCTCGAAGGGAAACGGACCTTCCTTGAACCCGCCGGGCAGTCCCTCGAGCTGGAGGGGCGCCGATGCAAGCTCGCGCATATTGGGCTTTAATTTTGCCACCGCGATCCCCCGTGCCGCCCAGTACATATACGCCTGTCCGTCCTTGTCGATCAGGACATTGGGATCGATCCCCGTGACGCCCTCGATCGGTTTGGCTTCGGGCGTGAAGGGACCGTAGGGCGTATCGGAGACAGCCACGCCGATTGACATCCCGCGTCTTTTTCCCTTGTCCATCGCCCCTGCTGGAAAATAAAAATAATACTTTCCATCCTTATACACGCAATCGGGCGCCCACATGCTGTAGCTTGTGGAATCGACCCACGGAACGTTTTGCTGGCTGACGATGACTCCGTGATCTTTCCAGTCCGTCAGGTTGTCGGAAGAAAAAACATGGTAGTCCGCCATGCAGAACCATCCGACGCGGCCCCGGCCGGGAGCGGCAAGTATATCATGTGACGGATAGACGTACATCTTTCCTTCAAACACGCGCGCTGTCGGATCGGCTGTGAATTGATCCATGATCAGCGGATTCTGCGCCGCGGCCGTCGTGACGCACACAAGCGCCGCGACAGCCAGCAAGCGCAGGGACGAGTTGTATGTTTTCATTGAAATAGTTCCTTTTCATCTTCTATCGGTTTAGGAAGCATGCAAACAGATTTCAACGCGCCGTGAAGCGACAATGTACTATTTTTTCTGTGTTAAATCGATTGCCGCATTGGCCAGGAAAATGTACGCGCTCGCGATATCGATCACGTATTCGTTTTCTCCCCAGAAAAACGGCCAGTCTTCTTTGTTCTCCGGGAAATCGGGATTCAGCATGAGCAGTCCCGGCACGACGCCGCCCGGGATGAATGAAAAATTCGCCCTGTTGTTGCCATAGGCGACTTTCTTCGAATGCGTCCCCACTCCGGAGACAAACGAAATATTCGAATAAGGATGACAGCCGAAAATATAATTCAGTCCGTTTAATGTCGCTTCGGGAGAAATGATTTCAGGAAATGCTTTCGCGAGATAATAATTTGTGATCGCACCCTGAACGATCATCTGGTTGCCGCCCCAGTTTCGCATGCGGAACGGAATGCCGAACGGATTTTCCTTCTTCAGCGCCTCGAGGTTATTTTTGTATTTGACGACGTACGGCGTCAATTTTGTTTTATAGTCGGCGGGAAAATACGGAATCGCCCTGACCGCCGAGATGATGCTCATCTCGAGGTTCTTGTCGAGATCGTCCCACATCAACTCGAGAAACCGTTTGCCGTATTTTTCTTCTTTTGTCGAGATGTAGAGCTGCAACGCGGCCGGCACTTCCACATTCGGCATGATCCAGGTAGAGTCACCCCATGTCATTTCCATCTTGACCGGCGAGTCGTGTTCCTTGTTCCACGCGCCGATTGCATAGTGCAAGGCTTCTTCAGCAAGCTGATCGTTATAGCCCTTGAGCGCCCGGCTTGCTTCCGCCAGTGCCGCGCAGGAACCGTAATTGAGCCACGGCTGCCTGTTCGTAAACGCCCACCGGTCATCCAGCGTCCCGCTCGAGACGCCGTCGGTTTCATACGGCTTAAGCTTGGAATTGTACGGCAGGTTGTCCGTTTCGTTGATCGCGTCACCGAGATGATGGTACTGATGAAGATTCGGCACGATGATGCCGACAACGGCATGACCGATATTTTTTTGCTGAGCCACGAGCTGGAGCGTTCCGTGTTCGATTTGCTGCAGGAGATCCGGCACTCCGTCGGGACGGTGAATATCGACAAAATTATTTTTCTGATCGATGAACGTTTCATCGTGCGTGAGATGGAACATCGTCCACGCCTGCGACAGATTCGACACCACCGCGTTATGCGATCCGGTTTGAATGTCGAAATCACCCGCATCGAACCATCCGCCCACGGCCATGCCGGGAATATGCTCGAGCGACGCATATTTTGTTTCCGTCGTCGGTCCCATTCGATAGCCGTCGAAATGCTGATGATTCACCGGCGCCTGGAGGCAATCATCCTTATACGGTCGTCCGTGCCACACGCGGTAGGCTTCATTGACAAGCATATGATCCATTTGCACCGGCAGATACACATCCAACGTCAACTGCCAGCTGTTGTCGTACACCGTGGAATTGATCGGGAAGGGCTGCGTGCGCTGATCGCCATACTCGAGCATATAGACGCCGGGATTTTTTACCGCGCTGAAATCAAACGTCAGGTACTTGTATCTGAAGTACTTCCCCCACACCACGGCGCTGCCGGTGAGCGCTTTTGTGAGCGAGCCGTTTGCTTCAACTTTATATAACGAAACGGTCGGCAGAGGCGTGTCGTTTTTATCCAATTCCACAACGGCGACTTTTTTCTGATCGGGCATATATCCGGCCTGCGAGTACGAAACGATCGGCTTTCGTTTCCAGTTCTCAATCGCATGCGGTGTCACCGTCCACTCGACGACCGTTCCCGTCTTATTCGACGGAATCATCGTGCGCACGACAAACCATCCGTTTTGCGCATTGTTTCGTCCGTCATACAGCAACAACGATCCCGTGCTGCTTGCGATCGTCACGAATCGCTCGGGATCTTCCGGCGCCAGAGCAAACATGTGGCCTTCTGCAATCGGTTCCGGATCGACATATTCGTTTCTTCCCCTGTCATCAAACGTCGAATGGCCGCCGAACTGCGGGACTTTGTCGCGCAGCGGCTTCACGGTAACCGGTCCGTTGGGATAGAACGGGAAGATGCCGGGCTTTCCATCCATCAGAAATGTTTTTTCAAAATACGCGGACGGTAAAAACTCAAGATTGAAACCGGCCTTCCCTTCCAACGATTTCGGCAGAGGCTTATCGAGCACAACCGCGATTGTGAATCCATCTCCCTTGGGCGTGACTTTCACACGGGAATCGAACTCATACTCTTTATAATGGAGCGATACCTCGATCGTCTGATGTTCCTTGTCGACAGTCCGCTTTGTCACCATCGGAATCTGGTCCCACTGTTCGGGAGTGGGACGCAGACGCACCGCTCCGTTTGTGACAGTCCTGACACCGTGATGGATGAATTCAACGCCGGCTGTTTTTTCATCGAAGAAGAAGCCCGTGTATTGATTGCTGAAGACAAGCACATTGAAGCCGGGCGTTTCAAAGTACTCCGATTCATTGAGCTTCAATTTTTGACACAACGCGGTACTCGAGATGATCAACGAACCCAAAAGGAACAGAAGCAATCTGTGCATGCGATTCACCTGTCGAAATTAAATAAATGTACAGTAAGTTTTGGTACGCAATAAAATGGACGCATCTGCCAATACAAACAGCCGTTGGTTTTAATTGAATTACACGCTCTTATTCACTCAGAGTGCAATTCTCGGCTGCTTGCGGCAGAGAATTTCATTTTCTCGCTGAGTTGCTACAAAATACAATTGTATCTGTTGCCGTTACTTCTTTTTTGGAATACGAATCACGGTCAATGAATTGCCGGGAAATGTTCGTGTGATCGTTGTGCCGGAAAGCTCTACACGTTCTGTTTTCGGCGATACCTTGGTCGGATTCTCGAGCGTGTTTTCATCCAGCGGACTTTCGGATGTCAGCACGGTGGCATTGGCCTGATGAGGAAGTCCGTTGGCGCCCTTCAGATCGATCGTCGTTGACAGCGCGCGGGCGTCTGCGTTGACAATTTTTACAATCAGATCGCCCGAGCGGTCGTCACGGACCGCACTCGCACACAGGCACTTCACGTTCGAACGCGAATCGCCCGCTTCCTGTGTGAGCTTGCCATCAAGATATCCTTTGACCGAGCCGCCCTTGACTTCAATCCTGATATCATACCACCGTCCGGGTTCGATTCCCGCAGATTGACTCTCGGAAGCAAGTCCCATCTCCATCAAATACACCGAATTGTTGTATCCACCCAGATCCCAGCGAATGCGATCGGCGACAGTCATGTTATGGAAATAAATCTGGAATCCGTTCTCACCCGAGAGCTTGCGCGCTTGAAGCGTGATCGTGTAATCCGTCCACGATGTGTCACCGATGAACGCGGTGATGTTCGGCGCAATCGCCGATTGTCTCAGCACATTATCGTGAACGGACCATTCGCCGTTGCCGATTTTTTTCCACTCGTCAATATTTTTCGAGAAGTCGCTTTGAAACAACACCGTGCCATCGGGCGAGACAACCTTCAGGTCCTTGAACTCTGCTGCATTATTCCAGGTCCCGAGTCCGATCCGACCGCTTGCATATGGGGCTGTGAATGTGGGGGCGTTTTCAATTTTCACGGGCAGTGTCACAGTCCCCTGGTTATTGGCAAACATCGCCTGCACATAATAGCTCGGCAATCCGAACCAGCGCTGGCTGTCGAAATTAATG
>DATGXR010000330.1:0-22098 GCA_035298825.1 Bacteroidota bacterium | reverse complement strand
CGCATCGACTTTACGGCGCCCCGGCGCTCGATCACACCCGGACAGTCCGTCGTCTTTTATGAGGGCGACGATATGGTGGGCGGCGCCGTGATTGACACAGTCAACGGATAGAAAAAAGTATCGTCACGGTAGTGCACCGTGTGACAAACGCCGGCATCTGATGGAGCAGTGAATGGATGCTTGGTTCTATCCGTTGACTGTGTCGATCACGGCGCCGCCTACCATATCGTCGCCCTCATAAAAGACGACGGACTGTCCGGGTGTGATCGAGCGCCGGGGCGCCGTAAAGTCGATGCGCACAGTTCCGTCTCCGTCGCCTGTTCCATCTGTCTGTGTGACGAGGGCCTCGTCGCCCGCATCCTTGTAGCGGATCTTCACCGTGAGATGTTTCCCTTCCCTCAGATGTTCGTACTTCTGCAGATTGAGCGATCGCGCTGTGAGCGAGGCATGATACAGATCTTTTTCATATCCGACGCTGATGACATTATCACGATAATTGATCTCTGTGACGTAGAGGGGATCGGGATGCGCCACGCCGAGTCCTTTTCTTTGTCCGATTGTGTAGAAAGGAAATCCGCGGTGCTTTCCCATTTCCTTGTCGCCGAGCATGATGCGTCCGCCGTCGACTGACGATTCGAGACCCGCCACCTTATGCTTGAGGAAGCGCTCGTAATTGTTGTCGGTGATGAAGCAAATTTCGAACGATTCGCCTTTGGCAGCCGTGCGGAGGCCGAAGCGTTCGGCGATTGCACGAACCTCGGGCTTCGTGTACTCACCGAGGGGAAGCAGCGTGTGCCGGAGCGATTCCTGAGACACGTTCCAGAGCATATACGACTGGTCCTTCGACTGATCTTTCCCGCGCGAGATCACACAGCGGTGCGTTGCCTCGTCTGTACGAAGCCTCGCGTAATGTCCCATCGCCACATAATCGGCCCCGAGCTGTCGTCCTTTGCGGAGCAGTTCTTCCCATTTGATCTTCCGATTGCAGATCACGCAGGGATTCGGCGTGCGGCCGTGCATGTATTCGTCGATAAAATTATCGATGACATGTCTGCCGAACACGTCTGAGAAATCGAGCACGTAATGTGGAAATCCGAGTTGGGCGGCGATCAATCGCGCGTCGTTGATGCCGTCGAGCGAGCAGCAGCTCTTATCGCCCTCGATCGTTCCACCGACGTCGTTGTAATTGAATGTCTTGATCGTGATGCCGATAACGTGATAGCCCTGTTCCACAAGCAGCGCCGCCGCAACGGACGAATCGACGCCCCCGCTCATGCCGACCACAACAGTTTTTTTGTTCGTGTTCATACGTAAAATATACCCAGAATTTATGGAACTCCAAAATTCAACAATAGAAGGGCAGGATTTGTTTCACTGAGAGATGTGTCAAAATGAATAAGAGGTGGAGTTCTCTTAACGAGAGACATGTGCCAGGGAAAAAGAGCCGGAATTGTTTCACTGAGAAGTGTGGTAAAAAGCGAAAGAGAAAGATTTCTCTCAACGAGAGGCATGTCACCGTGAGAAAGAGGCGAGTTATTCCCATTGAACGACATGCAACAGTCAAAGAGAAATTTCAGCCTGAAACGTCAGTTCGGGATCGGTATTGCCCATCACTTCGTCGTCGCCCGATCCGAGCGTGACCTCGTTCCATTTCGTGAGAATACTGTATTTCAGAGCAATGAGCACGCTGCGTGCGGGCGCATAGTCGGCCATCGCAAACAAGCGAAGTCCCTGTCCGAACACCATTGCAGTCGACGCGGCGCCGCGCACGTCAGGCTCGTACATCGAGAGTCCGGTATCGTACGAGTCCGTGTCGAAAAACACCGCCCCTGCCTTGAATCCGAGACCGGCTGAGGAAAATTGTTTTGCGACATCGGATGAGGCGAGGATGCCTTTGCCCTTTGAGGGTGATATGGCGAACGAAACGCGCGTGAGATGGCAGCGCTGCGTAAGCGTATAGCCGCCGGGACTCGTGTAGCGCAGCATGCAACGGAGTGTCGTCTGCCGATGATCGTCGAGGAGATCTCCCGAGCGATCGTCGTCCGAAGGCATGAGCACCGATCGTGTTTTAAATTTAAGCTGTGCGGAGTACGAAAAATTTTTTGCCGTGAGGCCGTCGGCGCGCAGAACATATTCCACACCTTTCTTCGTGAAGAGTTTTGTGTCGGTGATCGAAAACACATCGGCGTACGAAAAGAGTCCGAACAGGCGCGAGACATTCCAGTCGAATCCGAAATAGACGCCGCGTTCACCGTTGGCATATCCTTTTTCTCCGAATGAGCGCGCGAATGGATTGTTGTAATTGTCGGAGTACGAACGCAGATGGACGGAAAAAGCGAAGTCGCGGTTCGCTCGGTAGATCGTCCCGATTGCCGTGCTCATAGAGTTAAGACCATGTCCGGCAAATTCGCCGAAGAGAGAAAGGGGCAACCGGAGGATTGTGAACGAAACACCGGCCGATTTCATGACGCCGCTGCCGAACGCATAGGGAGTGGAGGCGGAGAGTGATTTGTCGTATTGCGCCGCCGCGCCCGTGACAGTCATGCTCGCGCCGGAGAACGGAGCAACGGATGCGATTAGGCCCGCGCTTTGTTCCGTGACCGCGTTGATCTTCTTAATTTCATTTTCTGTGCGGAAGAGGCCGGATGTGAAGAAGCTCGTCACCGCTCCGGATTCATCCGTTGTCGCAGGAAGCGCATGATGCGAGGCGAATCCGGTGATCGACCAGATGCCGGTCTCGAACGATGCGGCCGCGCCGCGAAAGTAATGGAATTCGTCGCGCGAGAGATAGGGAACGAGCGTCGCGCCGGTTTTTTTAGTCTGCGTGATTGAAATTGTTCCTTTCGAAATCAGCGATGAACGTCCGAAGACCAATCCCTCGCCGGCGTTCACGGTGAACATTCCGGCGATTGCCTCGCGGAGCACGCCGATGTCGCTCACCGAAATATATCCCACCGCCTGGCCGTTCGCAAACTGTTCGCCTTCGTCATGCTCGACGAGGAATCCGGCGGAGTACGGTTGCGCATCGACGCGCAGCCGCTGCACCGAATGCACCGGAGATCCGTCCCATTTATGCTCGCGAAAGCCACGCGTCTCGGTGAAAGAATTTTCGATCGTCGAGCGGAAGTTGATGCGTGCCCGGTCGAGGAGTGAGCCGTTTTCACCCGAGCGAAGGGGAAACGAAAACCTCTGTATGGGTGTCTCAGGATAGGAGAAAGATGAATCGCCGGAAGGAGGCAGCGCATGCTGCATGAACGGCGATGCGGAGAGCATGCCCAGCGGATCATCCGCCGGCCGTGCAGAGGCGGACGGACGCAGAGAGTAATATTCAATTTCGTCGAGAAACACGGATGCGCCGAGCCGGTCCTCGCCCGCTTCCTCGAGCATCGATTCGATCGCCGGAAGCGCGCGGCGCGTTGTGTCCTGTGAGAGGAGGGGCAATGAAAAGATCAGGATCCCCAGAGACAAGGAAAAAGATCGTGTCATAATCGTCTCCCTAATTGCCGGCACCCCCTGTCGGGGGTGCAAAAATTTTTAGACCCTCTTTTCAAATTGCCGGCACCCCCTGTCGGGGGTGCAAAAAAAATGGAAATACCATTTCATGAAGTGTGCACAAGAGCTACGGATTGAACGAGATGCCGATCGTATGTGTGAGACCGAGTTCCTGATGTGTGACGATGGCATAGTTGATTTCGAACGCGAATGCGCGGATGCCGAGACCGCCGTAGATCCGCGCCGGCTCCGTCGATGTGCCTGCGCGAATTGAGATGAATTCGAGCGGTGCGGCTTCAACTCCCGCGTGTATCGATTCGGGGAAGCGTACATCCTTGACCATGTCCGCCGAAACGCATGCGTACGAACTCAGTTGATACGACATCCCGAGTATGAACACGCGCGGCAACTCGTCGCTCGCCGCACCGATGACGGGGCGATTCACATTCAGCACGGATGCCCCGAGTGTGAGTCCGCTTGCGGGTGAAGCGCTGATGCCGAGATCCACTCCTGATGTCTGTGCCGAACCATATCCCTCGATGCTCAACGTGTTGTAGACATATGACGCTCCGATCGAAATCGCGGGATCCAGAGCGACAGCGTACGTGAGCATCGCCGTATGTTCTCTGAAGAGGTCCATACCCGAGCGCGTCAGTGTGCATTGGATCGTTCCGAATCGGAAGGGCAGGGCGGCGCTGATGCCGCTGTGTGAAAGCGCGGGAATCTCGAACGGCGACGGAGAATGAAACAGGGCGATGTGCGGTCGCACGCAGGCGGCGAGCGCGGCCGGATTCACTTGCGTGAAATCGGCGCCGGATCCCGCGCAGCCGGTATGGCCTCTGCCGATACAAGAGGGAGGTTGTGCGAGACGTTCGAATGCCGCCTCGGCCTCAGGCGCGCCTGAGCCAAGCGCAAAAAAGAAGAACGTGGCCCGGGCGAGCCTCTTGAATGATGAAAAAGAAGTTTCTATATTGCGGTGATACTTCACTCTATGTCTTGAAAGGATCCATATGCGATCGATCGCAGTTGTTGTCATCATTGTCGCCCTCCTCTCTTTCCCACACACTGTCTCTGCACAGATCGATTGTCAGGTTACGGTGAACATGGATAAGATCCAGGGAACGAACAAAGAATACCTTCAGAATTTTGCACAGGATATTCAGACCTACATCTCATCGAACAAATGGGCCGCCGATGATTATGACGGCGACAAGATCAAATGCACGCTGAATATCTTTTTCCTCTCTCAGACAGGAGACAACAGTTACTCGGCGCAGATATTCCTCGGCAGCCAGCGTCCCATTTACAAGGACCCTTCCGCAAAATTCACCGCGATGGCGCGCATCGTGGACGATCGCTGGGAATTTACGTACAGCAAGGACCGTCCCCTCTACCGCAATGAACAGCAGTTTGACGCACTGACGGATTTCATCGACTTTTATATGTACCTGATCGTCGGATTCGATTACGATTCATACGAACCGTCAGGCGGCACGAAATATTTCCAGAAAGCATTTGTCTTCTGCAATCAGGCGCCATCGAGCGCCAAGGGATGGGACCGGAATCCGGCGGGGTACAGCCGCCTCGGACTTGTTGAGGATCTGTTGAATCCGAAATATCAGCCGTTCCGCGAAGGATTCTACCTCTATCATTACAAGGGACTCGACTGGCTTGCAAAGAAACCCGCAGAGGCCTACAAGAATATTATTTCAGTTCTCCAAAACATCGCGGAGCAGAAAAAGAACGGAAATCCCCGCGCATTGATTTTCAAGAACTTCTTCGATGCAAAGTTTATGGAACTTGCCGATATTTTCAAGAATTACGAATCGTCAAAAAGCGTATACTCGCTGCTGATCAGCATCGATCAGGCCCATCAATCGACGTACGAGGAGGCTGCAAGAAAAGCAAAATAGCATGTGTCAGCAGAGTACGGGAATGTGCAGTCAGAGGCAAGTTAGAATGTGTTAATTGAAAAGGCATGCCGCGGAAAAAAAAAGCGGTCATGCCTTTTTTATTTGACCATTGCTTTTTTGGGAAATAACTCGGACATTTGTAGAATTATTATACAATTTTTCAATGCTTTTCCCCCTGACCCTTCCTATTACAGACGAGGACCTATAATGTCGTTGAAATTCATGTCGGCCGAGGAGGCCGCAAGCCATATCTACCACGGTGATACCGTGGGTTTCTCAGGATTTACTCCCGCGGGCGCCGCCAAGGCCATCCCGAAGGCGATTGCGGCGAGAGCCGCGGCCCATCACGCAGAAGGCAAACCTTTTAAGATCGGTGTCATCACAGGCGCATCCACGGGCGATTCGCTCGACGGTGCGCTCGCCCGCGCCGAAGCAGTCTCGTTCCGCACGCCCTACCAGTCGAACAACGACATGCGCAAGCTGATCAACAGCGGCAAGGCCGAATTTTTCGATATGCACTTGTCGCAGGTCGCTCCGAACATCCGCTTCGGATTTTTCGGGCGTGTCCATTGCGCAATCATCGAAGCCTGCGATGTGAGCGAGAACGGCGAGATCGTGCTGACCTCGTCGGTCGGCAATACCCCCACATTCTGCCAGGTGGCCGACAAAATTTTCATTGAGCTCAACAAGAACCATCCGAAGGCGCTGCGCGGAATGCACGACATTTACGAGCCGATGGATCCGCCGAAGCGACGCGAGATCCCCGTGTATACTCCTTCGGACCGCATCGGAACGGAAGTGGTGAAAGTGGATCCGTCGAAGATCTTCGGCGTCGTCGAGACGGATCTTCCGGACGAAGTCGGAGGATTCACGCCAAGCGATGATATCACCGATCGCATCGGCGAGAATGTTGCCGCGTTTCTTGCGCGCGAACTGAGAGACGGCCGCATCCCCGAATCGTTCCTGCCCATCCAATCGGGTGTGGGGAATATCGCAAATGCGGTGCTCGCGGCGCTCGGCGCCAATAAACACATTCCTGCATTTAATATGTACACCGAAGTGCTGCAGGATGCGGTGATCGAGCTGATGAAGAACGATCGTGTGAAATTTGCGAGCAGCTGTTCGCTCACAGTGAGTCCAGGAGTGTTAGGCGAGATCTATTCGAACCTGGATTTCTTTCATAAGCGCCTCGTGCTGCGTCCGCAGGAAATCTCGAACAGTCCCGAAGTCGCTCGGCGTCTCGGCATCATCTCGATCAACACGGCGCTCGAGGCCGATATTTTCGGCAATGTGAATTCGACACAGGTACTCGGCAGCAAGATGATGAACGGGATCGGCGGTTCGGGCGATTTCACGCGCAACGCCTACATCTCGATCTTCACGTGTCCGTCGGTGGCGAAGGATGGAAAGATCAGCACCATTGTTCCGATGGCATCGCACATCGACCATAGCGAACATTCGGTGCAGGTCATCATCACCGAGCATGGTGTGGCCGACCTTCGAAGAAAATCGCCGAGCCAGCGGTTCGAAGCGATCCTGTATAATTGCGTTCATCCCGAGTACCGCACGCAGCTGCGCGAATATTACGAACTCGGCGGCTCCGCGCATACGCAGCAATCGCTCCATGCGGCATTCGGCATGCACGAACAGTTCATGAAAACCGGTGACATGCGGTGCGTGAACTGGGCTGAATATAAATAATCATATCATACAATAGACAACTACAGATCCGAACAGACGCCCCGGGAGCGTGGACAATGCTCCCGGGTGTCTCACATAGACATATCAAATAAACCATAGGTCCAACCACATAGCACTATGAATGAAAATCATTCCAAACTCAATAGAATAGGCGTGTTCTATGATGGCAATTATTTTCTGCACGTCAGCAACTATTATAATTACTTCCATCCCCGCCGAAGCCGGTTGAGCATTGCCGGGCTGCACGAATTCATCAGAGGGCAGGTCGCGAAAGAGGAGGGCACGGAGAGGCGCTTGTGCCAGATCGTGGACGCGCATTATTTCCGCGGTCGTCTGAACGCGGCGGAGGCAAGCCAGAGGAACAATCAACTCTATAACGATCGTGTGTTCGACGATGTGCTCATGAACGAGGGCGTGACGACGCATTATCTTCCGCTGAAAAGCAGGTCGGGCAAGAAAGAGGAAAAGGGGATCGATGTCTGGCTCGCGCTCGAAGCGTACGAGCTCTCGATCCACAAGCGCTTCAATGTGGTCGTGCTGATCACATCGGACGGCGACTATGTTCCGCTCGTGCGGAAACTGAACACGATCGGCACACGCGTGATGGTGCTGAGCTGGGACTTCGAGTACACCGACGATTCGGGTCAGAAGATGGTCACGCGCACGTCGCAGGATCTGCTCGATGAAGTGACGTATCCCGTGGTGATGCATCAGGTCATCGACGACCGTGTGCGGCGCAACGATCTGCTCATCAACAATCTCTTCCTCCAGAGCGAGAATTATTACAATGTGCGGGAGATCCATCCCGTCGAGGCAAAGCTCGTGAACCGCGGGAAGATCCTGAGCGTCAAGAACGGGTACGGCTTCATTTCGTTGCTTCCGAACAATCTTTTTTTCCACTACACCGATGTGATCGAGGGCGATTTCAACGAGATGCACGAAGGCGATACTGTGGAATACACGCTCGGGCGCAATACGAAGGGTGAGGATGTGGCGAAGAACGTAAGGTTTGTGGTCGAGCAGCAGTCTGCCGATGCGCCGCGTGTCGAACAGGAATCGGCGCCGGTGCAGCAGCAGGAGCAGGAGCAGCCGAAGGGAAACGGCGCGCAGACTGTGACTGTCGTCAAGGAACAACCGGGGGGAGTGCTGCATGGCATTCACCTGGATCCTCCGTGTCCCGAGATCAAAAAAGGAGCTGAGCCGTCGAAAGAGTGAGTTTACTATTGCAATTCTCGCAGATTCAACGTATATTGCCAAGTAGGATTTAATTTGACCATTGGAGATTTGATATGAAAAACGATATCCACCCGACATACAAAAACGCTGTCGTGCAGTGCATCTGCGGCAACACGTTTGAATCACGTTCGACGATCGGCAACATCCACGTCGAAATTTGCGCTGCCTGCCATCCGTTCTATACCGGCAAGCAGAAGTTGATCGACTCGGCAGGACGCGTCGAGCGGTATAACAAAAAATATGGCAAGAAGGCAGCTCCGGCAGAAGCCGCACCCGCAGTGTAATCAACAACCTTGTATGATGCGCGAAAGTATAACGGAATGTATCAACGATGCATTCCGTTTTTTTTCGTACCTCATGAACCCGGGCATGTGCCCATCCCAGGAAGCGAAAGCACGGATGTATGGACGGATTTGACGATAAGAAGTCGTTGTTCTCGGGTGTTCGCGGCACCGCGATAAAAATATTAAACCGCGTCGAACGCACGGACGCCTACCTCGATAAACTGCTCGATGCCGAATTACGGTCGACAGACCTGAACGATCTGGACAAGTCTCTTCTCACCGAAATCGTGACCGGCGTGCTGCGCTGGCAAATGAAACTCGACTGGGTGCTGAACGGATTCTTCCATGGTAATTTTTCGAAGGCCGAAGTCACGGTGCGCAACGGATTGCGCACGGCGCTCTATCAGATCATGTTCCTCGACAAGATTCCGCACCATGCTGCGGTGAACGAGGCGGTCGAGTTCATCAAGCGCATCCGCGGCGAAAAGGCGGGCAACCTTGTCAATGCGGTGCTTCGCACCATTCTCCGCAACCTCGACGGCATCCATTATCCGGATATCAATAACGGCGCGGCGCAATATCTCTCCGTGATGTATTCGCATCCTCTCTGGATGGTTCGGAACTGGATGAACAGGTACGGATACGCTGAAACTGAAAAATTGCTTGCGGCGAACAACGCGAAGCCGCAGCTGACGCTCCGCATCAACACTGCAAAGACCACCATTGAGAATTTTCTCGAGTTGCTCGGCCAGCAGAACATCACTGTTGACCGTTCGCGCTATCTCGATTCGTTTGTGAAGACAGCGACGCTGACAAACCTCTCGCATACGGAACTGTTCCGCCAGGGATACGTCTCGGTGCAGGACGAGAGCGCAGGCATCGCAGCCTCGCTGCTCGATGTCCGCGCCGGCGAACGTGTCATCGATCTGTGCGCCGCACCCGGAGGCAAGACCACGTTTTTCGGCGAACGCATGCAGAACAAGGGCGAGATCATCGCGGTCGATAAATACAGCACGCGTTTGAATCTGGTGAAGGACAGCAGCGCGCGCCTGGGCATCACGAATGTGACGTGCATCGCCGCCGACGGCGTTGAGTTTGAAGCGCCGCCCGCCGACAAGGTGCTGCTCGATGCCCCATGCTCGGGACTTGGCGTGCTCACGAAGAAACCCGATGTGAAGATCAAACGCGAACAAAACGACATACGCAAACTGACGGAGATCCAGCGGCAGTTGATCGACCATGCGTCGACGCTCGTGAAGCCCGGCGGGTCGCTCGTCTACAGCACGTGCACGATCGAGCCGGATGAGAATTTTTCGATCATCCGCTGGTTTCTCCAGCAACATCCGGAATTCGACATCGACACATCGATGCGCGGCGCGTTCCCGACACTGATGTCGGTCGATGGATGCATCGAGACGCTTCCGTCGAAGCATGGCATGGACGGATCGTTCGCAATACGTCTGAAACGAACGACGTAGCCCGATTCGCCCTGCACAACACACAACCACTTCCCCCTCGAAGGATCTTCTATGGATTACATCGAATTGGTACGCGGCGAGCTCGCGCGTTTGCGCGAAGCGAACACATTTAAAATTGAAACTCCGCTTCAATCGGCACAGGCCGGCGTTGTCACCGTCAAGGGCAGGGACGTTGTGATGATGGCCTCCAACAATTATCTCGGTATGGCCGATCATCCGACGGTGCGCAAGGCCGCAATGGACGGCATCAAAAAATACGGATACGGCGTGGCCTCGGTCAGGTTCATCTGCGGCACGCAGGACATCCATCTCGAGCTCGAGAAGAAGATCTCTAAATTCGTGGGCGCCGAAGATACGATCCTCTTCTCATCGTGCTTCGCGGCGAACGAGGGATTCTTCGCGTCGCTGACGAACGAGAAGATGGGCGTCGATCTCTACAAGGACGTCATCTACACCGACCGGCTGAACCACGCAAGCATCATCGACGGGCAACGATTGTGCAGGCCCGAGACGACGGACAAGAAAATATATCAGCACGCGGATATGCATCATCTCCGCCGGCTGCTCGAGGAAGACAAGGATGCGAACTACCGTCTGCGCATCATCGCGACCGATGGCGTCTTCAGCATGGAAGGCGATCTCGCCCCGCTCGATCAGCTTGCGGCGATCGCGAAGGAATTCGGCGCGATCCTGTTCGTCGACGATTCGCACGCGATCGGCGTGTGCGGGAAAACCGGCAGGGGAACGCCGGAGCAGTTCGGCGTCCTGAAACAGGTTGACGTCATCACCGGCACGCTCGGCAAGGCGATCGGCGGCGCAGCGGGAGGATACATCAGCGGGAAGAAGGAGCTCATCGCCTATCTCCGCCAGAAATCGCGGCCGTACACATTTTCGAACTCGCTCCCGCCGGCAATCGTGTGCGCCTGCATGGCGGCGTTCGATCTGCTCACGAAAGACAAATCGATCGTAAAGCGGCTGCACGACAATACGGCGTACTTCCGGAAGGAAATTGCGGGCCTCGGCTTCCGCATCCTCGAAGGCACGCATCCGATCACACCGATCATGCTCGGCGAGGCGTCGCTGGCGCAGGACATGAGCGCGGCCCTGTTGAAGGCGGGCGTCTATATCAAGGGGCTCTGGTTTCCGGTCGTGCCGAAAGGAGAGGCCAGACTTCGGGCGCAGGTGTCGGCCGCGCTGTCGAAGAAAGACATTGACCGCGCGCTCAACGCATTCGAGCATGTCGGGAAAAAACTCAACGTCATTTAACAGTTCGGCGTTCGCATGCCAACAGTGAAACAACGCTATCTGTTCATCGATTTACTGCGCTTCACGGCCGTGATTGTGATGCTGCAGGGACACACATTCGATGCCCTGCTTTCGCCCGACGTAAAGCAGGCATCGCTTTTTTTCATCCACGACTTCTTTCACGGCTTCGTGGCGCCGATGTTCCTGTTCGCCTCGGGCGTGGCTTTCGGCGTTTCCACGATGAAGAAGTGGGAAGTCCATTCGCACTTCAGCCGTCCTGTCGCAAAGCGCATCGCGCGCTTCATCGGTCTTGTCATCATCGGATACGCGCTTCACCTGCCGTTCTTTTCACTCCCGAAGATTCTCTACAACAGCACGCCGCAGGAAGTCGCGGCGATGCTGCAGGTCGATGCGCTGCATTGCATCGCGGTCACGCTGCTGACCGTGCAGCTCGCAGTGATGGTTTGCGGCACACCGCGCCGCCTTGCGATCGGCGCGCTCGCGGTTGCGCTTGCCATCGTCTTTGCCGCACCCGTCATCTGGAGTCTGCCTCTGTTGTCGGTCATGCCGATCGCTGTCGCCTCGTATTTCAATGCCGAGAATCATTCCTGGTTTCCGCTCGTACCGTATTCCTCGTTCGTGTTATTTGGCGTCGTGTATGCCTGGCTGTTTCTCCAGGCGAAAGAGCGGAGAATGACGGTGCGCTTCATGCAGCGCGGTGTCGTCTTCGGCATGGTGGCCATCGCCCTGGCTGTGCTCGCGGCGAATATTCCCGCCACGTTCTATGGGCCGCATGATTTTTGGAAGGTGAATCCGGCGGTCATCACGGCGCGTGTCGGATTCCTCATGATCGCGGCGAGCAGCCTTTTTTTCACCGAACAGATCATTCACGTGCCCCCGAAGCTGCCGGCGATCATGGGAAGCGAATCGCTGTTCATCTACATCGTGCATCTGCTCATCATTTACGGATCCGTCATCAACAACGGTCTGCAGCAATATTGGGGCGCGCGGCTTTCGTTCTGGCAGGCGCTCGGCGTGTTCTTCATCGTCTTTGTGGCGATGTCCATGTTTGCGTACGGGTGGCATATTTTCAAGACACGATATAAGGGCTGGGCGCTGTTCACGCGCATTGCGATCGTGTGGCTGCTTGTATTTTATTTTCTGTCGCGTCCGTATTGACGCAGTCAATTATTCATTTTCATTTCTGTGCGTATGAAGACTTCAAAACCCCGTTTGATGTATATCGACCTGCTGCGCGGCTGGGCGGTGCTTGTGATGATCGAAGTGCATGTCGTGAATACGTTCCTGCTTCCCGAACTGCGCAGCCAATCCTGGTTCACCGTGTTGAATTTCATCAACGGTCTCGTGGCGCCCACGTTTCTGTTCATCACGGGATACGCGTTCGTGCTCGTGGCGCAGCGCAAGTGGAACGATTACCTTGCGGTCAATCGCGTGTTCTTCAAACAGGTGGGACGCATCCTGCAGATCTGGGCCGTGGGTTATGCGCTTCATCTTCCTGTCTTTTCATTCACGCGATTGATGCAGGAAAGTCCGCAGCTGTGGATGTCGTTCTGGAAAGTGGACGTGCTGCATTGCATCGCGGCATCGCTCCTGCTGATGCTCCTGCTGGCGGTCGTGCTGCGCCGCCAGACTGTTTTTATGTGGGCTGTCAGCGCGATCGGCCTGCTCGTCATCTTCAGCACGCCGTTCACCTGGACGATGAACATCGACGCATACGTTCCGATACAGATCGCCAATTATTTCAATGCCGCGCACGGATCGCTCTTTCCGCTTCTGCCCTGGCTCGGCTTCGTCTTTTTCGGCGGGATGGTGTCGTATGCAGTCGTGCATCTGAAATCGAAGATGACATCCGAAAAAATCTTTCTCGGAATTCTGGCTGTCGGCATCGGACTGATCGTCGTGAATGTCGCATTGTCGCTCATGCCGTTCGAGCTGTACCCGCCGCATCATTTCGGCCGATCGAGTCCGTTGTTCGTGTTTATCCGGCTCGGCATCGTGCTCGTGATGCTGTCGACGCTGTATTTCTGGGAACAGGCGGCGCATTCAACTCAGTCAATCGTGAGCGTCACGGGCGCCGAATCGCTCGTCGCATATTCGTTTCATCTGCTTGTGATCTACGGACTCTTTTTCGACAATAAGAGCCTCTCGTTCATCATCGGCAAAACGCGGACGGTGCCCGAGGTTGCCGGCATGACGCTCGCGCTCATCGCAGTGACCGTTGCCGTTTCGTACGTCTGGAACCGGATCAAGCAGTGGAACATGACGTACGCGCGCATTGTTCAATATTCGCTTCTTGTCTTCGTTTTGTATATCTTCTTTACAAAAACACAGTGAGTGTTGGTGATGATTGAAATCGATGTGATCCTGCTGATCGGGGGAGTGGCGCTCGGCGCATTGGTCGGATGGGCTGTGGCCAGGTTCCGCGCGCAGGCGGAGCTTGCGAGGCAGGCATTGAGCGATCAGAATGCGACGATGGAGCTTCGCATGGCGCTCGCGCGGGCAACCGCAGAGAATACGGCGTCAATTGAGAAACTGAACGCGCAGAAGCGTGAATTCGACGAGCTCCGGCGGCAGTCCGAGCTGATGTTTAAAAACCTCGCCAACGAAATTCTCGAGGAGAAAAGCAGGCGGTTCACAGAGCAGAACAAGACGAATATGGCGGAGATCCTTACGCCGTTGAACGAGAGGATCAGGGAATTCGAACGGACTGTGAGCGATACGCACTTGTCCGAGGTCAGGGAGCGGGCGTCGCTTGTCGAGCAGATCAGGAATCTTCATCAGCTCAATCAGCAGATGTCGATCGAGGCGAACAACCTCACAAACGCGCTCAGGGGGCAGTCGAAGACGCAGGGCAATTGGGGCGAGTTTCTGCTCGAATCGGTGCTCGAGAAATCCGGTCTTGTGAAAGGCCGCGAATATGTGGCGCAGATGTCGCTGCCGGATGCCGAGGGCAGGAGATTCCAGCCCGATGTCATCGTCAATCTTCCAGAGTCGAAACATCTGGTGATCGATTCGAAAGTCTCGCTCAACGCGTATGAGCGGTACTGCAGCGCCGATACCGCTGATGCGCGAGCAGAAGCGCTCAAGGAACATTTGCTCTCGATCCGCAAACACATGCGGGAACTGAGCGAAAAGAATTATCATGCGCTCTACGGGCTGCAGTCGCTCGATTTCGTCATCATGTTCGTTCCGGTCGAGCCGGCGTTCATCGAGGCGGTCAACGGCGACGCCACGCTCTTCGCCGACGCATATGAGAGGAACATCATTATCGTCGCGCCGTCTCTGCTGCTTGCCACAATGCGCGTGATCGCCTCAATCTGGCGGCAGGAGCGGCATACCACGTACGCGTCGGAGATCGCGCGGCAGGCCGGCGACCTGTACGACAAGTTTGTGGGACTGGCCGAGGATCTCGCGCAGATCGGACGGCAGATCGACCTGACGAAGAACAGTCACACAGAGGCCATGAAGAAATTGACAGAGGGGAACGGAAATATTGTGCGGAGGATCGAACGGCTGAAATCGCTGGGCGCCAAGGCGAACAAGTCGATTCCGCCCTCTCTGCTCGACAACGCCGATGAGCTGCCGCCGCAGCCGGAAAACGGCGCCGAGTCGAAAAGCGAAACTGGCGCGAGCGAAGAACCGCATCGGCCATAAAAAGAAAATGCAGGAACAGACAATCGGATCAATGCAGGTTAAGGGGAGATGATGAGGAAAATTCGGTATGGCATCATCGGATTCGGGGCGTTCGCCGAGAAGGCGATTCTGCCGGCGATCCGACGCTCACGCAATTCGGAGATCGTTGCGATTCAAAAGAGGGACATCGCTCAGGCGCGCCTCAAAGCGGAGGAGTATGGAGTGCCTCATGCGTTCGACACGGCGGACCAGCTGGTGAAGTCGACGGATGTTGACGCAGTGTTCATTGTGTCGGCAAACTCGGCGCACTGCGCCGAAACACTGATGGCCGCATCGGCGAAGAAGCACGTGATCGTCGAAAAACCGATGGCGATGAATTGTGCGGAAGCGCAACGCATGATCGACGCGTGTCGGACGGCGGGTATCGTTTTCTCTGTTGCTCACATGCTCAGATTTTCTCCTCTCTTAAACAGAATGAAAGAACTCATCGCTTCGGACGAAATCGGAGCGATCGTCTCGTTCCGCTCGGAGTTTATTTACGATGCGTCGATCAGCAAACGCAGCTGGCTCTTCGAACGAAAGTCGGCGGGCGGCGGACCGACATACGACATTGCCGTCCACTGCCTCGATGCGCTTCGGTTCATTTTGGACGATGAAGTGGTGAAAACGCACGGCGTCGTGCGACCCGTCCCGACAGAACTGCGCACGGAATCGTCGAGCCTCATCTCGCTGCAGTTTGCGAAAGGAGCGATCGGATCGATCTTCACATCGTTCGAGACGCCAGTGAAGCGCACGTTGATCGAATGCATCGGGCGCAATGCCATGCTCACCGCGTACGATTTCACGGTGAGCAATGCGACGCCGACGCTCAGGATCGAGCGCGGCGAAGCAGGACGCACAACGGAGATCACGGAAGAACGATTTGCGATACCGGACCTGTACGAGCTGGAGATTACGCATCATTCCGATTGCATCCTCAACGGATCGAGATCGATCATCGGCGGAGAGAACGGATTGAAGAATCAGATCGTGCTTGATGCGGCGCTTTTCTCATGAGATACTAACTGGATTTCACAATTGTTAACTAACTGATGCGGATATGAAAAAACTGGTGATCGGCATTGCAGGCGGAACGGGATCGGGAAAAACCTCGGTCACGCAAAAGATTCTCGAACAGTTGAACGCGCACGAAAGTCATGAAAGTGTGGTCGTCATACAGCACGATTCGTATTACAAGGACATCTCGGAGTACGGGGGACTCACCGGCGACAAGATCAACTTCGATCACCCCGATTCGCTCGAGACCGGACTGCTCGTCGAGCACATCAGCCGGCTGATCGCCGGGAAGACGATCGAGCAGCCCATGTATAACTTCACGACACATTCGCGCATGGCCGAAACCCGGCGGATCGAACCGAAGACGATCACGATCATTGAAGGCATCCTGATCTACACATCGAAGGCGTTGCGCGATCTGATGGATATCAAGATCTTCATCGACACCGACGCCGATGAGCGGCTCCTGCGACGGTTGAAACGGGATTTGATCGAACGCGGACGGTCCATCGAGTCTGTGATGAATCAATACATCAATACTGTGAAGCCGATGCATTTGGAGTTTGTGGAGCCGAGCAAGACGTACGCGGATATCATCATTCCCCGCGGAAGCGAAAATGCAGTCGCGATCGACATGGTCGCTGTCAAAATCGAGCAGATGCTCGACGAGCAGGAAAAGGCGGCGATACCGAAGCCGAGACTGGCCGCTGTGCGGTAAGCGAAATAAATATTCCATTGTGATTGATGTGAAAAAGAGATATATTTTTCTCGACAAAAAAATTGTATACAATTTCATATGACCGAATTCAAACACACGTTACCATCCCACGACATTCTTTCTTCCTACGCCAAGACCGTGCTTGCCAATGGCATACGCGTGATCAGCGAGGAGCTTCCGTTTGTCAAGTCCGTCTCGATCGGTATTTGGATCGATACGGGCTCGCGCAATGAGACCCCTGACATCAACGGCGTCTCCCATTTCATCGAACATATGGTGTTCAAGGGAACAGCCAACCGGTCCGTCAAAAAAATCGCCAACAGCCTCGAATCGGTCGGCGGATATCTCAACGCGTTCACCGGCAAGGAACATACATGCTATTATGCCCGCGTGCTCGACGAGTACGTGGAGAATGCAGTCGACATCCTGTCGGATCTCGTGCAGCATGCCACGTTCCCGGAAAAGGAGATTGAAAAGGAGCGCCTTGTCGTGCTTGAGGAAATCAAGAACGTCGAGGATGATCCGGACGATCAGATCCAGGATTACTTCGAGGCGATGCTCTTTCCGCGAGATCCGCTCGGATTGCCGGTGCTCGGCACGTCAGGGACAGTGACGTCGTTCACGCGTTCGCAGCTGATCGATTATCGTTCCAGATTTTATAACGGAGGGCATATCGTTGTTGCGGCCGCGGGGAATGTGACGCATGCGAAGCTCGTCGAGCTCGTCGAGCAATATTTTTCTGTCGCAGCCGGCGCGCCGGTGCGAACGCGTCCGAAGAAAAAATTCAAGCCGCATCCGCAACGGAAAGAGTATGCGAAGTCGACACAGCAGGCTCATGTCACATCGGGCATGGTCGCGTTTCCGGTGCACAGTCCGCACCGTTATCCATCGATGATCCTGAATACGATCCTCGGCGACGGCATGAGCTCGCGGTTGTTCCAGAATATCCGCGAGAAGTACGGATTTGCGTATTCTGTCTATTCGTTCCTCACGCTCATGGAGGACACGGGCGTCTTCGGCATGTATGCGGCGACGGATGTGAAGCATATACAAAAGACGCTCGACCTCATGCACAAGGAACTCACGATCCTGGCGAAGAAGCCGCTCACGAAGACCGAGCTTCAGCGTTCGAAGGCGCAGCTGAAGGGCAACATTCTGCTCGGACTCGAAAGCACGTCGCATCGGATGATGCGTCTTGGGAGCGGCGAATTGTATTTCAACGACTTCGTCTCGCTCGAATCGATCGTCAAGAGCATCGACGTCGTGACCGCCGACGACGTGCTCGAGGTTGCACATCTGTTATTTGCGGTCGAAGATTTCTCGACCGTCGTTTTTGTTCCGGAGGGGGAGTCGACGAAGCCTGAGAAAAAACTGAACGGATAATCCACACATCTCATCACTACAACCAGAGATACGATATGATTATTGGAATTCCTAAAGAGATCAAGACGAACGAAAACCGCGTCGGCATGGTGCCCGTGGGCGTACAGACGCTTCGTTCATTCGGACACACAGTTCTCGTTGAAACAAAAGCGGGTATGGGCTCGGGATTTGACGATGCTGCGTACCTCAAAGCCGGGGCGAAGATCGTGAAGACTGCGAAGGAAGTGTACGCGAAAGCGGACATGATCGTCAAAGTGAAGGAGCCGATCAAACCGGAATATGCGCTGATCCGCCGCGACCAAATCCTGTTCACATATTTCCACTTCGCCGCATCGAAAGAGCTCACGATGGCGATGATCAAAGCTCAGGCGGTGTGTATCGCCTACGAGACGGTTCAGAAGGCGGATCGTTCGCTTCCGTTGCTGATCCCGATGAGCGAAGTCGCCGGGCGCATGGCGCCGCAGGAAGGCGCGAAGTATCTCGAGCATGCGATGGGCGGACGCGGCATTCTCCTTGGCGGCGTGCCGGGAACGGAACCCGCCAGTGTGGTCGTTCTCGGCGGCGGCATCGTCGGCACAAACGCAGCGAAGATTGCGGCCGGCTTCGGCGCGCAGGTTTCGATTCTCGACAACAACCTGTATCGTCTGCGTCAATTGGACGATATCATGCCGAAGAATGTCGTCACGATCGCATCGAATCCCTACAATGTGCACAAAGCCGTGTCGCAAGCCGATCTCGTGATCGGTTCTGTGCTGATTCCGGGCGCCAAGGCGCCGAAGCTCGTCACGCGCGAGATGTTGAAGGATATGAAACACGGCGCAGTGCTCGTCGACGTCGCGGTCGACCAGGGCGGATGCTTCGAAACGACGAAGGCGACCACGCATGATAATCCGACCTATGTGATCGACGGGGTGATTCACTACTGTGTGGCCAACATGCCCGGCGCGGTGCCGATGACATCGACACTCGCCCTGACAAACGCGACACTGTCGTATGCCGTCGAGATCGCGAACAAGGGATGGGAAAAAGCCGTCCAGACGAGCGATGAGCTGAAGCTCGGTCTCAACATGGTCGATGGTCTGATCACGTACAAGAGCGTTGCCGACGCATTCGGCCTGAAACATACGCTCGTTGAAACAGTCGTCTGATCCGACGCGTCAATGTGCACAATGGTAATCGATTAACGGGACTTTTCAGGCTTCGGCCTGAAAAGTCTTTTTTTGTCCGTTTCCGCTTTTTTCACACAAAAAAATTTTCTACATTACATTGAATAGAACGAAATCATCTTCAACCCTTAAGTGATGTGATTCATGCCGAACGTAAAGCTTACCATCAACGGGAAACAGATAGAAACCGACAGTAAACGAACGATCATACAGGCTGCAAAGGAACACGGTATCGCTATTCCGCATTTCTGCTGGCACGAGAAATTATCGACTGCCGGAAATTGCCGCATCTGTCTTGTCGAAGTTGAAAAAATGCCCAAACTTGCAATCGCCTGCATGACGAACGTGGCCGAAGGCATGGTCGTCAATACGGTGAACGAGCGCGTCGTCAACGCGCGCGAGGCGGTGATGGAGTTTCTGCTGATCAACCATCCGCTCGACTGTCCGATCTGCGACGAGGCGGGCGAATGCAAGCTGCAGAATTATTCGTACAAGTTCAGCCAGGGATACAGCCGTTTCGCCGAAACAAAAAATCATAAGGAGAAGCGCGTCGAGCTTGGCCCTCGCGTGATGTTCGACGCCGAACGGTGCATCTCCTGTTCGCGCTGCATACGCTTCTGCGACGAAATCGCCGGCGTGCACCAGCTGCAGTTCGTCAACCGCGGCGATCGCACGACGATCGAGACGTTCCCGGGCGAGTCGCTCGACAATCCCTATTCGATGAACGTGGTCGACATCTGTCCTGTGGGCGCGCTCACGAACCGCGATTTCCGATTCAAGGCCCGCGTCTGGGAGATGTCGTTCACCGAAAGCGTCTGCAACGGATGCGCACGAGGCTGCAACATCGAGATCGGCGTACGCAACAACGAAATCCTGAGGCTCACGCCGCGCAAGAACGATGCGGTCAACAGTAATTGGATGTGCGATCACGGACGCATCGGCACCTGGAAGCACATTAACGCAGAGGACCGCATCTCGAATCCGATGGTGCGCAAGGGCGGACAGCTTGTCGACGTCGGCTGGGACGAGGCCCTGGCAAAAGTGGCGGGAGAGCTCAAGGCGTTCAGCAAGGGCGAGATCGCGTTCATCGGTTCGGCCTATGCATCGAACGAGGACAATTTCGTCTTTGCGCGTTTCGCACGCGAGGTGATCGGATCGAAGCATATCGACCGCCTCCGCCACATCGTTGAAGGGGATCAGGACGAACTGCTCATCCGTGCCGATAAGACGCCGAACGACATGGGCGCCGCGCTCATGGGCATCGTGCCGGGCGAAGGCGGACTCGACATCAACGGCATCATCAGCGGCATCCGTGAAGGGAAGATCAAGGCGCTGTATGCGCTCGACGACGATATCGCGCAGCATCCCGAACTCGAAAAAGTACTGTACAAACTCGAATTTTTTGCGATCCATGCTTCGAACTCGAACAAGAGCACGCGCCTTGCCGACGTGGTGCTCGCCTGTTCGACGTACGCCGAACGCAACGGCACGATCACGAACTTCCAGAAACATGTGCAGCGCCTGCGTCCCGCTGTGGCGACGCTCGAGCGCGAACGCGCGCTCGATGATTTCGCGATGAGCCGCTGGGACAAATTCACGGCACAGAACGATGCCTGGGGCAAGGGACCCAGGCGCGATTCGCGCGCGTCGTGGCGCATCGTCGCATCGATCGGCAATATCATGGGCGGCAGATTCAAGTATGCAACGGCCGAAGACGTGTTCACAGAGATCTCGCATACGGTCGAGGCGTTCAAGGGCCTGACCTATCTGAAGATCGGCACAAAGGGCGCGGCGGTGCGTTGAGCGCGTCACAACAGAAGCGGACAGTCACTTATTCTCTCAGACATCTTTTATCGATATGAATGTAGAATTTTTCATTGAAGCGATCGCGAAGATCGTCCTCGTTCTTCTCATCAATCTGACCACGGTCGCGTATCTCGTGCTCGTCGAACGGAAGGTCAGCGCATTCATTCAGATGCGCATCGGACCGAACCGCGTGGGACCGTGGGGACTCTTGCAGCCCGTGGCCGATATCGGCAAACTGTTCTTCAAGGAAGACATCGTGCCGGCGGCGGCGAACAAATTCGTGCATACGCTGGCCCCGCTCATCTCGCTCACTGTGGCGCTCTCGACATTCGCTGTGGTTCCGTTCGGAAACGTGCTCACACTCAACGGTCACGACTACAAACTGATGATCGGCGATGTGAATATCGGCATTCTCTACATCCTCGCCATGACATCGCTCGGCATCTACGGCATCACGCTGAGCGGCTGGTCGTCGAACAATAAATATTCGCTGCTCGGCGGCTTGCGGGCATCGGCACAAATGATCAGTTATGAATTGTCCATGGGTCTCTCGGTGATCGGCGTCGTGATGATCGCCGGATCGCTTCGTCTCGACGAAATCGTGATGAAGCAGGGAACGTATCTGTTCGGATTCCTTCCGGCCTGGAACATCGTGCTGCAACCAGTCGGGTTCGTCACGTTTCTTGTCGCGTCGTTCGCCGAAACCAACCGACTGCCGTTCGATCTTCCCGAGGCGGAGCCGGAGCTGGTGGGAGGATATCACACTGAATATTCCGGCATGAAATTCGGATTGTTCTTCCTCGCCGAATACGCGAACATGATCACGGCGGCTGCGGTGATTACCACGCTGTATCTCGGCGGCTGGCAGTTCCCATTTATCGAACACTTGAGATTTCCTCCGCTTGCAATGACGCTGTTGCAGATGGGCGCTTTTGCAATAAAAGTTGCATTGATGCTCTTCTTTTT
>DATGXR010000329.1:0-4837 GCA_035298825.1 Bacteroidota bacterium | reverse complement strand
GCGTCCGTGCATTCATACAGCGCGGCGATGCCTGCGGCGGAAGCCGTCCAGTTTTTCCGCAGTTCGGGAATCGTACCCATCATCCGTACCATCTCGTCCTTTTCTTTTTTCCAGGCATCGATCGACGGAAACAGATCGTTGTTGTTCCATGTCAGGTGAGTCGGAATATCCTTTCGCGGTGTTGTCGCATAGTCGGGAATCGTCGTATCTTCGGCGCGTGCAATGGTGATGCAAAACAGTACAGCGAGTACAGTGGTTTTCATGAACTCCTCCTTCAGATGAGAGATGAGAGGCGCGGCGTTACATGCCGAGCCAATAGGAAAATTTCAACATAAAAATATTATCCGGCTTCACTCCGAACATGCGATCGACCGAAGTGCCAAGGGCATCGTTCGCCGTGAAATCATAGTCCTCTCGCGTCTGCGTCCAGACGAAGTACAGCGTGGATCCCGGCCGATACTCCCAGCGCAAAACGGCGTTTCCCTGGAGCGACGTATAGGCGAAGTCCCTGTTGCCGCGATATGAAAACGGATCGAACGAAAATGTTTTCGGCGCGGAGAGCGACTTGTAATCGGTATATTTGCCGGTAGTGATATACGGCTGCACATAGACCTGGAAACTCAATTGCGGAGTGAGGATCCAGTCGGCGCGCACTTCCGTGGCAACAGTTGACCGGTCGAGATGAGAAAATACATATCGCCGTCCGTACGTTGCCGAGGCTGAAGGATCGGCGACGGATGTGAAGTACTGAGCCGCGATGCGATCCTTGGTCCAGGACGGACTGAGTGAGAGTGTCAGTGTCGTGGCCGCCTTCAGCTCGAGCGAAAGCGCCGCGCTCTCTGTTTTACCGCCGTCTCCTGATTTCGTGAACGCTGAAAAATTGAGCACCCACCACACGCGATTGTCGGTGAAGACCGAGACGGCTGCCTGCTGAGCCGACGGATTCAGCGTGAGCGGTCCGCCGCGCGTGAGCCGTCCCGAGTATGATTCGGGCCAGTAGCGATATGAAAGGGCGATACCCGAATAATCAGGAAACGTCCACGATCCGTTCCAGAATATCGCATTGAATGTATTGTTTCCTCCGAAATCATATCCCCGTGCGATCGCAAGCGCCGTGCTGATGCTTTGATAATACGACGTGGGAACATTCCATCGATATGCCGTATTCACGTGCATGTTGATGATGTCGGAAAATGCGCTGCTGCCAAGATCGTTGATTTCGAAACGCGGGCTGATGACGCCGAGTGCGGCATTGAACGTCCATCGGCCGCGATTTTTGTTCAACGCAAGTCGGCCGGCATATCCCGCCATCGATTCCGCCGACGTATCGACACCGAGATACGAAGCATCGGGCCGCTGAAAATAATGACCGGCGCCGGTTTGGACGATGCGCATGCGATCGGCCGATCCGGCAATGCGTGAGACCGCGCCCCAGCCGGTGAGAACATATGTTCGCTCCGCATCGAGGAACGTCCAACCGTCTGCGGCGAGCGCCACTGCATCACTGTTTGTATAATCGCGCAAAGCGGCATCGTCATAGAGACGGTGCGTATATGTCGTGAGAAAACCTACTCCCTGTGCGCCCGAGTTGTAATCGCGCTGTGCCCTGATCACGCCGTAATACGTGAGCGGTTCTATTTCCGCCGACGATGTGCGGCCATTGTCGTTGATGTCGGCTTTCTCCCTGTTGGTCAGAGCATGCAGCGAACCGATCTTCCAGTCTTCGCCCCATCCGCCCGAGAGTTTGGCTGCGCCAAGAATGCGCGTGCTGTTGGGCGCATCGACATAATAATTGCTGGACGGATCATTCCCATAGATCGACGCCTGCGGAGAGCGGCCGATACGCCGGCTGTAAAAAATATTGGGGTCGGCCCAATTGTATGCGGGGAAGGAGTTCGCTCCGCCCTGGCCGAATTTAAAAATTCCGACTCCTTCAGTAAAGAATGGGCGTTTCTCTTCATAGAGCGTTTCAATATCCGTCAGGTTCAATGTGGCCGGATCGGATTCCACCTGGCAGAAATCCGGATTGATGGTCGCGTTGAGCATGAGGCTGCTGCCGAGCGCCGTCTTGAGATCGATGCCGGCGCCGGGGAGATACCGGGACATCCGATTATACGGATCGTGTGTGTCAGTTCCGATTCTCTCGGCCCTTCCGGTGAGATAGGGGACAAGTTCGAATCGGGCAGGCTGGCGGATGTCCTGGATTCCCGTGAGCTGCGGAAAGCGTGAGGCGAAGCCCGTTTCATTCCGCGGTGTGAAGGCGATCATCGACGTCTCATTTTTCCTGCTGATGTATCGCTCCACGTTCACACCCCAGGTTTGAATATCATCTTCACGGAATCGCATCTGCGAATAGGGAATTTTCATTTCAATGTCCCAGCCGTCGGGTGTGATCTTCGTCGCCCCGGCCCACACGGCGTCCCACGAGAGATCATTCGGCATCTTCGCATCGTTATGAATGATGCCGTCGGCCATTGTGCCGGCGGCCGAGAGATAGAAAAAATATCCGTTGCGATGGTCGTGATACGGATCGAGATACAGCACGCAGCCGTCCGACGGATCTCCCCAGATGAAATCGCGCCGGACGAGCCGTGCAAGGATCGAATCCGGCCGCGCGTCCGAATAATGGGCCGCAAAATAGATAGCCTCGTTGTCATAGGCGAACCAGACTTCGCTGCGATAACTCGGCGCCGCGTATTCGTTCGGCTCCTGTTGCGTTAAGCCCGTGAATCCGTTTCTGTGCCAGGCCTGTTCCGACAACACGCCGTCGATTGTGATCGATTCGGTAATGCGAATCGCCGGGATCGAGATGCCTGCTGTCGGCGGCGTTTGCGAGTATGCCATGTGGATAAGGATGAAACAGGCGGCTGTGATCAATCGGAAATGCGTCATACTGGCTCCGTCGTGACTGAATGGAATGAAATACGATCGTCGGAAAAATCTACGGATAATTCGAAGGTTGCATTGCGGTTATTCGACGAACGGCAGTATGCGTCGATGAACGGTTGAAAAAAATGAAAATTTTTCCGTATGTTGTTTTCCATGACAACGAATCAGCGCAGTCTCACACATATATTCGATGACACGCATCTGAACTTCCTGCATTTTTCTCTTATCGGATGGGGAATATTCTGGTGCGGCGATGTGGTCTTCATTCTTCTGCAGAGTATTTCTGCCGGCGAGATTGCAGCCCAGGCGCTCGATGCGCCGATCGGTCTGCTGCTCTCATTCGGATTTCGGATGATCTATCGGCGCATCGAATACAAACGCCATTCGATTCCCGCGCTGCTCGTCCTGATCTTTTTCTGGTCCACTGTCTTTTCTCTTGTCTGGCATGTGCCGATGACGCTGACCCGATACGCGCTTGTCGGCGCCGAGGCGGTGGCGCCGCTGCTCCAGATCCGGCTGCTTGTGCAATGGCTGTCGAGAACAATGCCGGTGTGGTTCTGCTGGAGCACGCTGTATTTTGTCATCCGCTATTGGCATGACTGGGATCGTGAACGCACGCGCGTCCGGGAAATGGAAGAGCTTGCGCAACAGGCGCAATTGCAGATGCTCCGATATCAGGTCCATCCGCATTTTCTGTTCAATGCGTTGAATTCAGTGCGCGCGTTGATCGACGAGGATCAATCGAGCGCGCGCGTGATGATCAGTGAACTCACGGAGTTCCTCCGGTACTCGCTCGCCAATCGCGATTCTTTCACGGTCCCGTTGAGCGCCGAACTCGAGGCCATCCGTTATTATCTCGGCATCGAAAAAAAGAGGTTCGAACAGAAGCTCGAAGTCATATACAACATCGATGAGAGGGCGAATGAATTTCCTGTGCTCAGCTTCCTCATGCATCCGCTCGTTGAAAATGCGGTGAAGTATGGAATGAAGACGAGCGCACTGCCGCTGCGTCTCCACATTGAAACAACGCTCACAGACACGGGCGCGGACATTATTGTTGCAAACTCGGGACAGTGGACCGAAACGGGCGCGGCCGAAAGCGTCACAACCGATGGAACCGGCACTGGTCTTGAAAATGTGAGGGCGCGGCTCGCGAATTCATATCCCGATCGGCACCGATTTGAAATTCGGAAAACAGAAGGCTGGGTTTCGGTCCGCATTCATCTGCAGGGGGCGGCATGACTCACGCGCGGTGGCGCACACACACGCTCACATTCTGGCACTATCAGTGTGCCGGTTGGGGATTTGTCGCGGTCGCTCAGTGCATGAGGGTGTATTTCGTGCACGGCTGGAGGGGGGACCTCGAGCTCAGTATCGCATTGCAGGTGGCGGCCGCGTTCCTGTTCACGTCGCTGCTTCGACTCTGGTACCGCACGATCCGTTATCAGACGTTTCCGCTTGCCGCAATCGTCGGGCTCATCGCCGCCGGTTCGTCGGCAGTCAGCGTCGTGTGGTGGGGCGCGTTTCTGCTTCTCCAACATTCGCTCTTCGGCGCAGAGGCGCTGAACGACGCGCTGATTCCCCTGAACATCATCACGGTGTTTGCCTACACATTTCCGAAACACCTCATCTGGAGCACGCTGTATTTCGGGATCAAAGTGTGGCAGGACTGGATTGAAGAACGGGAGCATGCTGCGCGCGCCGCGGCCGAGGCGCAACGTGCGCAATTCCACATGCTTCGCTACAAATTGAATCCTGAATTTTTCTTTTCGACACTTCGCCGGATCCATCAGCTCATGGAAACCGACGCCGCATCGGCGAAGGCGATGGTCACTTCGCTTGCCGAATGTCTGCGATATTCGCTCGTCACAAAAAACGGCGGCAGTGTTCCCTTGAGCATTGAACTCGATGCCGTGCGCCAATATCTCTCGCTCGAGCAGGAACTGGG
>DATGXR010000328.1:0-8146 GCA_035298825.1 Bacteroidota bacterium | reverse complement strand
TGCCGCGCACATTGGCATGGCGCGTGAGCAATTGGACGGCGTGGCGACATTTTATAATCTCATCTTTCGAAAGCCGGTGGGCAGGCATGTGATCTATGTCTGCGACAGCGTCAGCTGCTGGATCCTGAATGTCGATTCGATCAAGGAATCGATCTCCTCGAGGCTCGGCATCGATTACGGCGAGACGACAGTGGACGGCCTCTTCACGATGCTTCCGATCCAATGTCTCGGCACATGCGACCATGCTCCGGCACTGATGATTGACGGCGATCTCTACAGGGATCTCGATCCCGGGAAGATCGATGCGATTCTCGATCGATACAAGAACAACAAAAGATCCTAACCGATGGAACTGCCGCTGACGAAAAATATCAGACCCGGACGTGAGCCGCTTGCGCTTGACGGGTACGCCCAGGCCGGCGGATACGAAGGCGCGCGTACAGCCGTACGCGAGATGCAGCCGAAGGATGTCCAGTCGCTTGTGAAAGAATCGAATCTGCTGGGCCGGGGCGGAGCCGGATTCAGTACGGGAATGAAGTGGAGCTTCGTGCCGATGGACAACGCGGCGCCGCATCCGAAATTTCTCGTGGCCAACGCCGACGAAATGGAACCCGGCACATTCAAGGACCGGCTGCTGATGGAAGACGATCCGCATCAATTGATCGAAGGGATGATCATCGCCGCCTACGCGATCCAGGCCGACATCGCCTATATCTTCCTGCGCGCGGAATACACGCTTGCCTTCACACGGCTTGCAGCGGCGATCAAGGAATGTTACGCCTCGGGATATCTCGGAAAGAATCTCTTCGGCTCTCACTACAGCCTCGAGCTGTATCTGCATCAAAGTGCGGGACGGTATATGTGCGGCGAGGAAACGGGACTTCTGAATGCGCTTGAAGGCAAGCGGGCCAATCCGCGCGCGAAGCCCCCGTTTCCGCAAGTGAGCGGATTGTGGGGCAAGCCGACCATTGTGCAGAATGTTGAAACGCTGTGCAACATCCCGCACATCGTTAAGCACGGCGCCCAGTGGTATAAATCGCTCAGCCTGACAGCCGAAAGCGGCACGAAAATCTACGGCGTGAGCGGACGCGTGAACACTCCCGGGGCCTGGGAGCTTCCAATGGGCACGCGCATGCGCGAACTGCTCGAAGTCCATGCCGGAGGAATGAAAGCCGGATTGAAATTCAAGGGCCTTTTGCCCGGGGGCGCATCGACGGATTTTTTAGTCGAAGAGCATCTGGATCTGCCGATGGATTTCTCCTCGATTCAAAAAGCAGGCAGCAGGCTCGGCACCGGGACGATGATCATTCTCGACGATCACACATGTCCGGTGGGGATGGTGCATAATCTGATCAAATTCTTCGCGCAGGAGTCCTGCGGATTCTGCACGCCGTGCCACGAGGGATTGCCGTGGACGGCGCGCATTCTTCGCTCAATCGAAATGGGCGAAGGTCATATGGACGATCTGGATCTGCTTGCGCAGCATACGGTCATGCTTCGTCCGGGCAACACATTCTGCGCGCTAGCTCCAGGGGCGGTCGAGCCGCTGCAAAGCGCGCTCAAATATTTCCGCGAGGAGTTCGTCAGGCATATCGTCGACAAGCAGTGTCCGTATCGAAAATTCCGCGCAAGCGCATGAGACCGGCCGGTCTTTGCTGCGTGTGTGTGATACGCTCTGTGTATCTGAAAAATTTTTTTGGGGAGAAGAAAAAAACAGATGCCGAAACTATTCATCGATGGAGTGATGCTTGAAGCCGGAGACCATCAGAACCTTCTTCAGGCCGTGTTGTCGTTAGGACTCGATCTGCCGTATTTCTGCTGGCATCCGGCCCTGCACTCAGTCGGCGCATGCCGACAGTGTGCCGTGAAGCAATTCAAGGATGAGTCCGATACGAAGGGACGCATTGTCATGGCCTGCATGACGCCGGCCACCGACGGCGCGCGCATTTCGATCAACGATCCCGAGGCGCGCGCGTTTCGCGCAGGCGTGATCGAGTGGCTCATGACGAATCATCCGCATGATTGTCCGGTCTGCGACGAGGGCGGAGAGTGTCATCTTCAGGATATGACACTGATGTCGGGACACAATTACAGGCGCTTCCGTTTTCCCAAGCGCACGTTCACCAATCAATATCTCGGACCGTTCATCAACCATGAAATGAATCGTTGCATCACGTGTTACCGTTGTGTGCGCTTTTATAACGATTATGCCGGCGGCAAGGATCTGGGAGCATTCGCACTGCGCAACCAGGTGTACTTCGGCCGCACGGAAGAAGGCACGCTCGAAAACGAATTCAGCGGAAATCTGATCGAGGTCTGTCCCACCGGCGTCTTTACCGATAAGACATTCAAATCGCACTATACGCGCAAATGGGATCTTCAATCATCGCCCTCGATCTGCCAGCACTGTTCGCTTGGATGCAACATCGCTCCGGGAGAGCGCTACGGGGTATTGCGCCGCATCCGCAACCGGTATCATCACGAAATCAATGGTTATTTTCTGTGCGATCGCGGCCGCTTCGGATATGAATTTGTGAACGACGCGCAGCGCATTCGCCACGCCGTGGTGCGCTCGGAAGAACGCACAGATGATCGCCGCATGATTCCGCATGAGGAAGCGCTCGAGATGCTGAAGATGCTCGTGCTCACATCGACGCATATCGCGGCCATCGGTTCATCGCGCGCGTCGGTGGAAACGAATTTCGCGCTGAAGACCGTTGCCGATCCCGGTTCGTATTCAAGCGGAACCGGACGCACGGAACGCCTTCTTGTGAAGCGCTGCGCCGAAGCGCTTCGGTCTTCGGCCGTGCGCAAGGCGTCGATACGCGATATTGAAGATGCAGATGCTGTCGTCGTGCTGGGCGAGGATCTCACAAATACGGCGCCGCGCATGGCATTAGCCGTGCGCCAGGCCTCGCGTGCGCGCGTACTTGCTCAGGCATCGAAGCTCGGTATTCCCCACTGGAACGATGCGGCCGTTCGCGCGCTTGAACAGGATCACAAAGGTCCGATTTGCATTGCAACAGTGTCGCACACAAAGCTCGATGAAATCGCCACGCATGTCAGCACGGGCACGGCTGATGAAATTGCGCGCATGGCGTGGGGCGCGTCGTCCATGCTCGATACGTCGGTCGCGATAGTCAGCGATCTTTCGGAAGAATCGCGGCGTACAGCCGAAGCAATCGCCGCACTGCTTCTGCACGCAGAGCGTCCGGTGATCATCGCGGGCACGAGCCAGAAAAGCGAAACTGTCATCGATGCCGCGTCCGCCCTGGCGCGCGCATGTGGAGCTGCCGCGAAAAAAGCCGGCCTTGCCTTCGTGCTTCCCGAGTGCAACTCGATGTCAGCCGCCTTCATCGACGGTGTGCCGGTGGAAGAAGTGGCATCTGCAAGCGCGCAGAAAGATCTGCTCATCCTCTGTGAGATTGATCTCTATCGGCTGATGAATCCGACAGAAGTCGAGCAATTCCTGACAGGGTTCCGGCATGTCGTCGTGCTCGATCATACGCAGACTCGTACGACGGAAAAAGCGGATCTTGTGTTGCCCGTTGCATCGTTTGCAGAAGGCTCGGGCACGCTGATCAATAACGAGGGAAGGGCCCAACGATTTTTCAGCGTTTTCCCGGCTGCCGACGATATGGCCGAAAGCTGGAGATGGATCGCAGGCGGACTCTCTGTGCGCACACCAGATCGGATGCGTCCATGGAATACGCTCGATGATATACTTCGATCGATCGCATCGGCTGTGCCGGAGCTTTCGGCGATCGTTCGCAGCGCGCCGGGGGCCGGGTTCACAGTCGAGGGACTGAAGATCCCCCGCCAGACGCCGGGATCGAGCGGACGTACCGCCGTGCGGGCGCATCAAACGATCCATGAATGGAAACCGCCGGTCGATATCGATTCGCCGCTTGCCTATTCAATGGAGGGATTTCAGGGGCAGCCGCCCCCATCGCTTACACCGTTTGTGTGGGCGCCGGGATGGAACTCTGTGCAGGCGCTCACAAAATATCAGACCGTCGCCGGTGGTCCGTTAATCGGCGGATCTCCCGGTGTGAAATTGCTCACGGAACAAACCGCACGCACACAGGCATCGACGGCGATTCCGCCGAAATTCATTCGCAGACCGGATGAATACTTGACTGTCTTTCTCCATCATATTTTCGGCAGCGAGGAATTGAGCGCGCGCGCGCCCGGCATTCGTGAACGCAGCGAGGCGCCGTATCTGGGAGTGAGCGCAGAAGATGCCGCCAGGCTCGACCTGCAACCGGGTGCGCTTCTTACGATCGAACCGTCGTCGGGAACAGGTCTGGCATTACGTCTGCCCTGCGCGATCGTTCCCGGTCTCGTCTCGGGAGTGATCGGAGTGCCTGTGGGACTTGCCGGGCTGGAGATGCTGCATCTGCAATCGCCCGAGTGGATGAAACTCAGAAAGGATGCATGATGGATGTACGGATGATCATTGTGCCGTTGGGGATTTTATTCGGCGTGCTCACGATCGCTGCCGGACTCATCTGGCTTGAACGCAGGCTGCTTGCGCTGTGGCAGGATCGCTATGGGCCGAACCGCGTGGGACCGTTCGGGTTGTTCCAGGTGCTTGCCGATATGGTGAAGATCTTCACGAAGGAAGACTGGGTGCCGCCCTTTGCCGATAAACCCGTGTTCGTTGTTGCGCCGACGATCATCATGGTGACGGTGCTCTTTTCGTTCGCCGTCGTGCCGTTTGCGCCGGGTGTGGTGGTGGCCGATTTCAATATCGGCATCCTGTTCTTCCTTGCGATGTCGAGCCTGGGCGCATACAGCGTCGTGCTCGCCGGATGGTCATCGAACAACAAGTACGCGCTCATTGGCAGCATGCGCGGCGCGGCGCAGATGCTGAGTTACGAAGTTTTCATGGGACTGTCGCTGATGGGTGTCGTGATACAGACGGGATCGTTCAGTCTCGTTGCGATCGTCGAGGCGCAGGAATCCGTATGGAATGTCGTGCCGCAGTTCGTGGGATTTGTCATCTTCTTCATCGCCGGACTCGCCGAAACGCACCGTCTGCCGTTCGATCTGCCCGAGGCTGAAAGCGAGATCATCGCCGGCTTCCACTCAGAGTATTCGGGCATGAAGTTCGGGATGTTCTTTGTCGGCGAGTATCTGGCGATCACGCTCATCTCGGCGATGATTGCCACGTTGTTCTTCGGCGGATGGAAGGGACCGCTTCTGCCGGGCGTGGTGTGGTTTTTCATCAAGACATTTTTCTTCATCAGCGCATTCATCTTGATCCGCGCCACGCTGCCGCGTCCGCGTTACGATCAGCTGATGTCATTCGGGTGGAAGGTGATGCTGCCGCTTGCGCTTGTGAATCTGCTTGTGACGGGAGCCGTCGTCATTTCGATGCAGCACTGAGAGCGGCGCGCGCACGGTTTCGTGCGTGTCGGTGAATGAAAAAAAAAGAGGAGTACCAAGGCAATGCTCAACAATTTAAAAAGTCTGTGGCAGGTATTGAAGCATACGATGCATCCGGCAGAAACCGTTCAGTACCCGGACGAAAAGCCGGCGGTGGCTCCGCGCTATAAAGGACGTATCATTCTTTCGCGCGATCCCGACGGCGGCGAACGCTGTGTCGCCTGTTATCTGTGCGCGGCCGTCTGTCCCGTTGAGTGCATCGCGCTGCAAGCCACAGAAGACGATACGGGCAGGCGATATCCCGAATTTTTCAGGATCAATTTCTCGCGCTGCATTTTTTGCGGCTTCTGCGAAGATGCATGTCCGACCTATGCCATACAACTGACACCGGATTTCGAGATGAGCGAGTATGCGCGCGAAAATCTCGTCTATGAAAAAGAGGATCTGCTGATTTCCGGAGAGGGAAAATATCCCGGCTACAATTACTACAACGTTGCCGGTGTGGCCGTGGGCGCCAAGGGCAAGGGGGAGGCGCAGAATGAGGATCGGCCGGTCGATGTGCGCACACTGTTGCCATAATGTCCGAGAATGCGATAATTCTGCCATGCATGCTAAGAAATGAAATGCGCGGAATGTGTGAGCTGACAGCTTCTGCACACAAGAGAACAATAACGTGAGTCTGCATACGATGAACATTGTCTTTTATCTCTCAAGCGTGATCGCCGTCGTGTCGACGCTGATGGTCATCACGCGATTGAACGCGGTGCATGCGCTGCTGTATCTGATCGTATCGTTTTTTTCGATCGGGGCGGTGATGTTCACACTCGGTGCGCCGTTTGTGGCAGTGCTCGAGATCATTATATACGCCGGAGCGATCATGGTGCTCTTCGTATTTGTGATCATGCTCTTTAATCTCGGGCCGGCATCGATACACCAGGAGCGGCAGTGGCTCGAACCCTCGATGTGGGCGGGACCGGCTGCGCTCTCGGTGCTGCTGCTGGGAGAGTTCGTCTACCTCGCCCTTGCATCCTCCGAGACACTCGGCACGCCCGCATTCGCCGCCGTGGGGCCGAAGGAAGTCGGCATTGTCTTATTTTCGACTTATCTCGCGGGCGTCGAACTTGCATCGATGCTGCTGCTGGCGGGACTCGTCGGAGCGTATTATCTCGGACGGCGCCAGACGGACGACGAACACCGCACACGCCAGAAAGCAATAGAAATCGCGCCTCCGCGTGCGGCCGATGTGCCGCACGCGGAGGCGCACAAAAAAGAGAGGCAGGTCATATGACGCAGATCATCATCGATCATGGATTGATGCTTGCGGGAGTCTTGTTTGCGCTTGGACTCACCGGGGTGCTGGTGCGGCGCAACATCATCTTCGTGCTATTGTCGATTGAAATTATGCTCAACGCGGCCGGACTCGCCTTCGTGGCGGCGGGCGCACGCTGGGGACAGGCCGACGGACAGGTCATGTTCATCTTCATTGTCACCACGGCAGCGGCCGAAGTGGCGGTGGGCCTTGCGCTTGTCATACAGGTCTATCACCGGCTGAAAACACTGGATGTCGATGCGGCCAGTACAATGAGAGGATAGGCGAATGATGTACGATCTTTTATATGCGGTGCCGCTTGCGCCGTTCGCGGGATTTGTCGTGTTGGCGCTCTTCGGTTCATTGATGCCGAAGCGTCTCACGGCCGTGCTCGGCTGCGCGACTGTCGGTGTCTCGGCCGCTGTGATGCTGGGCGCGGCTGCGGCATTTCTTTCAGGCGGAATACCGGCGTCCGGGACCGCGCACGTGCAAACACTCTGGATGTGGATCGGTGTCGATGCGTTTCAGATGCCGGTCTCGCTCAGACTCGATGCGCTCTCGCTTGTGATGAGCGTCGTCATTACGTGTGTCGGACTTCTCATTCATGTATATTCGGCTGAATTCATGGAAGAGGACGAGGATTATGCGCGGTTCTTTGCATCGATGAATCTGTTCGTCGCCTCGATGCTCGTGCTCGTGCTTGCGGACAATCTCCTGCTTCTGTATCTGGGATGGGAAGGAGTGGGATTGTGCAGTTATCTGTTGATCGGATTCTGGTACAAGGATCCGGCAAACGGCGCTGCAGCGATGAAGGCGTTCATCGTCACGCGCATCGGCGATACGGCGATGGCGATCGGACTCTATATTATTTTCACGCACCTGGGCACGCTCGATATCCAACAAGTCGCGGCACGGGCAAGCCAGAACTGGCCTCAAGGCTCGTCGATCGCCGTTGCCGCATCGGCGCTGCTGCTTGGGGGCGCGCTTGGGAAATCGGCGCAACTGCCCCTGCAGACCTGGCTCCCCGATGCGATGGCGGGTCCGACGCCTGTCTCGGCATTGATCCACGCTGCGACAATGGTCACGGCAGGCGTGTATCTCATCGCGCGCATGCACGTGTTGTTTGAGCTGGCGCCCGTTGTGCAGACGACGGTCGCTGTGATCGGCGCCGTGACACTGCTTGTTGCAGGAGCAAGCGCGCTCGTACAAACAGACATCAAACGCGTGCTTGCCTATTCGACGATCAGCCAGATCGGTTACATGTTCCTTGCGCTCGGCGTCGGCGCATACTCGGCGGCAATGTTCCATTTCATGACGCATGCATTCTTCAAGGCGCTGTTATTTTTGGGGGCGGGCGTCGTGATTCATTGTCTGCATCACGAACACGATATGTTCAAGATGGGCGGATTGAGAAAACTTCTGCCCGTGACATTCATCACCTTCACA
>DATGXR010000327.1:0-6540 GCA_035298825.1 Bacteroidota bacterium | reverse complement strand
CCGAACGTCCAGTATGCGACAGAAAAAAAATGGGATCAGCTGCAGCTTCGCGTCTATCCCGGCGCCGATGGAGAATTCACGCTGTATGAGGATGAATTCGACAATTACAATTATGAGAAGGGCAAGTATTCGACGATCACGTTTTCCTGGAACGATGCCAAACGCGTCCTGACAATCAGCGAGCGCAAAGGATCGTTCCCGGGCATGCTCAACGAGCGGAAATTCAATATCGTCTGGGTGTCCGCAGGCAACGGCGTCGGAATGGCGCCCGTAAAAAAATATGACGCGGTCGTTGCATATACAGGCGCGAAAGTGGAAGTCAAGCGCTGACGAAGTCAAGAAATGACGCGATTATTTTTTTAATCGCTGCGGGTAAATTCACTGCTGCTTGCGGCGAAAAATAAAATATTGATCATCAAGATGCCCCGCTGTTTGCGGCGGGGGAGTTCACGAGAGAAGTCGCTCATCACATGAGAAAACCAATTTCTACAGTCTTTGTGTGCATCAGTGCATTGCTCATCGTCTTCACGGCGCAGAGCAGAAGCCAGGCGCGTGTGCAGAGCTCGATCGGTGATTCAAACAAAGAGATGCTCCTGTGGTATACGCAGCCGGGTGTGCAGTGGCTTGATGCGCTGCCTCTCGGCAACGGATTTATGGGAGCGATGGTCTTCGGGCGTGTGCGCGATGAACGCATTGCGCTGAACGAAGCGACATTCTGGTCGGGCCGGCCGCATGATTATACGAATCCCGACGGATACAAATATTTCCCCGAGATCCGCGATCTGGTCTTCGCCGGGAAATACAAGGAAGCAGAAAAAGTCGCCGATGAACATTTCTATGGCCTGCCGGCAAACCAGCAGGCATACCAGCCGCTGGGAGATCTGCGTCTCACGTTTGCACCGGGCGGCGAGGTGAGCGACTACTACCGCGAACTCGATATGGCAAAAGGGATCGCGAAGATTCGCTACCGGGACGGGGATGCGGAATACACGCGTGAGATGTTCATCTCCTGTCCCGATCGCGTCATGGTCATCCGGCTCACATGCACGAAACCCGGGAGCATTTCGCTTGAAGCCACGCTGTCGAGTCCGTACCGTGAACGTGTGAGTGCGGACGCTCACAGCATTTCGATGAGCGGAACATGGAAAGGACCGCTTCCCAAAAATCAACTGAGTTCGCTCATAGCGCAAGTCGACGGGCCGGGCATGAAGTTCCACTCGACGGTCGAGGCGTTCGCAGAAGGCGGACATCAGCGTGCGAGCGATACGAGCATCGTGATCGAGCATGCGACATCCGTCACGCTGCTTGTCTCGGCGGCCACATCATTTAAAAGCTATACCGATATCTCGGGTGACGCTGCCGCAGTCTGCCGACGGAATCTGGCAAGTGCGGCGCCGAAGAAGTATCCGGCCTTACGTGCACGCCACGTTCAGGATTTCAACCGGCTCATGGACAGGGTGCATTTAACGATCGGCGATCAGTCGATGAATGCCACACCGACCGACGAGCGGCTCCGGCTCGTGAAATCCGGATCGACTGACATCGACCTTGCGGCGAAGATTTTTCAATTTGGGCGCTACATGCTTGCCTCGAGCAGCCGGGCGGGCGGACAGCCTGCGAACCTGCAGGGAATCTGGAATGAGGAACAGTCGCCGCCCTGGGGCAGCAAGTATACATCCAACATCAATGTCGAGATGAACTATTGGCCTGCCGAAGTCTGCAACCTGAGCGAATGTCATCTTCCGTTATTTGAAGCGATGAAAGATCTCGCCGTTGCCGGGGCAAAAACGGCGAAGGCCGAATACAATGCGCGCGGATGGGTAGTGCATCACAATTTCGATCTCTGGCGGGGTACGGCGCCCGTCGATGCCGCACGCTACGGACTCTGGCCCATCGGCGGAAGCTGGCTTTGCCAGCACATCTGGGAGCATTACCTCTATACGGGCGACAGGAAGTTTTTGAAGGAGTATTATCCGATCCTGAAAGGCTCCGCACAGTTTTTAATGGATGTGATGGTGGAGCATCCGAAGTATAAATGGCTTGTGCTTCCGTTTTCAATGTCGCCGGAGCAGGGATTCTTTACGAGTCCCGGAGCTCCGGAGTGTTTCATTTCTTCCTCGACGACGATGGATGTCGGCATTATGAGAGAACTCTTCCCGCATTGCATCGAAGCCGCGAAACTTCTTCAAACGGACAAGGCGTTTGCAGACGCGCTTGAATCGGCGCTGAAAAGACTTCCTCCGTACCAGATTGGCAAGGACGGATATCTGCAGGTGTGGCTCGAGGACTGGCAGCGGGGAAAAGAAGGACATTGCATCTCGGCAAACTTCGCGTGGTTTCCCGGAAGTTCGATCACATTGCGCAACAATCCGCAGCTGGCAGATGCCATCCGCAAATGGCTTGAACCCCGGCGCGGCAACGGCGGATGGATTTTTTCGTGGGACATTTGCGACTGGGCGCGTCTTGAAGACAAGGCGAAAACAGATACGCTCATCAGGCGATTTGAAGCTGGTCCCCTCGGGTCCAATCTTCATAATCGGGGATATAACCAATCGGATGCGAACTTCGGCTTCACTGCCGCGGTGGCCGAATGCCTGATTCAAAGTCATGCAGGTGAAATCAATTTATTGCCCGCGCTGCCACTTTCATGGACGACGGGATCGGTGACAAAATTGAAGGCACGGGGCGGATTTGAAGTCTCGATGAGCTGGGAGAATGGAAGGCTCACCGCGTGCACGATCACATCCTTGCTTGGCAATCCGTGCATCGTGCGCTACGAAGGAAAGACGACATCATACAAGACAAAGGCGGGTGGATCGATTAAAATTTTGTAATCACACACGGGCTTGCATTTACTCAGTTGAAAGTAATGCGCTCTATTATACTGTACCGAATGTATCGAACTCTTATGAAAAAACATATACAGCTTGTTTCACTCTTCAGCCTCTGCCTCCTGACTCTTGTTCGAAGTCTCAACGCAGAAGAAAAAATACCGGGGCGACAGTCCTTCGACAGCGATTGGAAATTTTCGCTTGGCGATTCTGCAATGAATGCCGGCGCTCCAACTTTCAACGATACGGGGTGGCGGCAGCTCGATCTGCCGCACGACTGGAGTATCGAAGGCGCGTTCGATCGGAAAAATCCGATGGGCGGCGCAGGCGGCTACCTGCCGGCAGGCATCGGATGGTACAGGAAACATTTTACCGTCCCATCCTCACTGAAGAATAAACGCGTCTCGATTTATTTTGAGGGCGTTTACATGAATTCGGAAGTCTTCATCAACGGGACATCCCTCGGCGTGCATCCCTACGGATATACGTCGTTCAGCTATGACATCACACCGTATCTGAACTTCAACAAGGATAATGTGCTTGCCGTGCGCGTGGACAATTCACAGCAAACAAACTGCCGCTGGTACAGCGGCTCGGGCATCTACCGGCATGTGTGGATGAATGTCACGGACAACATCCATTTGACGCACTGGGGCGTCGGGATCACGACATCGGACGTGTCCCCCGAGAAAGCAACTGTGTCTGTGAAATCTGTCGTGAGAAATGAAACAGACATCACTCAAACCATCACGCTTGCGACAAAGCTGTCATCGGCGCACGTGAAAAACGCCGGCATGCAAAAACAGGATGTTGAAATCCCTCCGCATAGCGAAAAAGAAATTCTCCAATCAATTGCGGTGACGAAGCCACGGCTCTGGACGCCGGAGACCCCGAATCTTTATCAGGCGGTCGTGCGTGTTGAAGCCGGGAAAAAAACAGCAGATGAACGCACGGTTTCATTCGGAATCAGATCGATCGCCTACAGCGTCGAACATGGATTTCAATTAAACGGGAAGACAGTGAAGCTCAATGGCGGCTGCGTGCACCATGACAACGGATGTTTGGGCGCGGCGGCGTTTGATCGCGCTGAAATCCGGCGCGTAGAATTATTAAAGGCGGCCGGCTTCAATGCAATCAGGACATCGCATAATCCTCCTTCCGAGGTATTCCTTCGCGCATGCGACGAGTTGGGCATGATGGTGATCGACGAGGCATTTGACGGCTGGAGGGAAAAGAAAACACCGTTCGATTATGCAAGATATTTCGACCAGTGGTGGCAGCGCGACATCGATGCCATGGTGATGCGCGACAGGAATCATCCCTCGATCATCATGTGGAGCACGGGCAACGAAATCATCGAACGCAAAAGTCCCGAGGCCGTTCAGACTGCAACTATGCTTGCATCGAGAATCCGCCTGCTCGATCCGACGCGTCCCGTGACATCGGCCATGACCACATGGGACAAGGAATGGGAAATCTTCGATCCGCTGTTTGCGGCGCACGATGTGGGCGGGTATAATTACCAGCTTCACCGCGCCCTATCGGATCACCAGCGTGTGCCTTCCCGGATCATGGTCCAGACTGAATCCTATCCAAGGGATGCATTCACGAATTGGAAACTGGTGCGCGACAACTCGTACATTATCGGCGATTTTGTCTGGACCGCGCTTGATTATCTTGGTGAATCGGGCATCGGCCGCTCGTATTATCCCGGTGATACGCCGGGCGAACATTGGGAAGCTGATTTCTACCCGTGGCATGGGGCGTATTGCGGCGATATCGATCTGACCGGGTGGAGGAAGCCCATCTCGCATTACCGGAGTATGCTCTATAATAATACTGAAAAACTCTATTTGGCTGTTCGCGAACCGAATCCCGATTCAGGCAAAATCACGGAAACCCTTTGGTCTGTCTGGCCGACGTGGGAGAGCTGGACGTGGCCCGGACGTGAGGGAAAGGCCATGAATGTCGAGGTGTATTCAACATACCCGAAGGTCAGGCTCTACCTTAATAACAGACTCATCGGCGAGCAAACGACGAGTGAGGAGCAACAATTTAAGGCGACATTTTCAGTGCCGTACGCTCCGGGCGTGCTCAGAGCCGCAGGCGTTGTCGATACAAAGGAAGTCGAATCGACGATCCTGAAAACATCGGAAGCTGTCGCACGAATCAGGCTCACACCCGACCGGGTGAAGATTGCATCGGACGGTCAGGATCTTTCATTCGTGACGGTTCTTGCCACAGATAAAAACGGTACGCTTCAGCCCAATGCGTACGATGAGCTGCAGGTGACAATTACCGGACCCGGAGTCATTGCGGGAGTGGATAATGCGAAACTGAACGACACGACTTCGTACGGAAGCACATCGAGACATCTGTGGCATGGACGCGCAATGGTCGTTGTTCGAAGCACGAAAAAATCCGGCGCGATCACACTGACTGTCCGCTCGCGGGATCTGGCCAAAGCAACGGTCACAATCAAAGCGGAAGAAACAAAGAAGTAATCGATACATGTATCACGACGGTAATGAACCAACAGCGAAATAGTATTCTATCATAGATCGCGTAATAAAATTGTGCTCCTGTCCCAATTTAATTGGTTGGCTCGTTAATTATTTCACGCACTAATAATGAAAACATTTTCTTTTCACTCCGGCAATCCGATGACAAGCACACAGCGGATGATTATCTGTCTGTGTCTTTCGATTGTTTTGATCGGATCGATTGCCGTCTCGGCAGTTTCTTTGAAGCCGCGAAGCAGCGAATCGTTCGATGCGAATTGGAAATTCTGTGCGGGAGAACTTCCCGGCGCGGAACAACCTGGGTATCACGACACAGGGTGGCGAACGGTGAATGTGCCGCATGACTGGAGTATTGAAGGATTGTCTCTTCCGGAGACGATCGGTGATGATGCGCCTGAATTGAGCGTAGTGAAAGGGGAATGGAAATTCCACAAGGGAGACGACACACTCTGGAAACAACCCACGTTTCAAGACGAGTCATGGCAGCGCGTGATGCTTCCTTCAACCTGGGAAGCCTCATCGAACTATACTGAGGATAACGTCTACGGCTGGTATCGGCGCGAGGTAACAGTCCCCGCGAATTTATCCGGCAAGGATATTATTCTCAATGTCGGAAAAATCGATGATGCCGACGAAACATATTTCAATGGCGTGAAAGTCGGCGGACTCGGACACTTTCCGCCTGCGTATGTGTCGGCCTGGGACATCGGCCGGTTTTATCGCGTCCCTCACGAACTGATCCGCTACGGCGAAAAAAACAGCATTGCCGTTCGCGTCTTCGACGGTATCAGCGGCGGTGGGATGTATGATGACGGAGCGAGAATCAAGGAAGGGATTTTTGAATCGCTGAGTCCGGGCGGAGGCGGTGCCGGATATATTAACGCAGGCACAGGCTGGTATCGCAAGGCGTTTTCACTTCCAAGCGGCCTGAAAGACAAACGCGTCTTTATCGAATTTGACGGCGTCTATATGAACAGCGACGTCTGGCTCAACGGCCGTCATCTCGGCAACAGACCGTATGGATACTCAAGTTTTCAGTATGAACTGACGAAGGATCTGAAATTCGGAGGTGAAAAAAATATTCTCGCCGTGCGTGCGCGCGTGCAGCAGCCGTGCTCCCGTTGGTATTCGGGCGCGGGCATCTATCGTCATGTGCGTTTGACCGTGACGGATCCGGTGCACATTGC
>DATGXR010000326.1:0-2557 GCA_035298825.1 Bacteroidota bacterium | reverse complement strand
CGTTCCCGAACAGTGTGGCAATCGGTTGCGCCTGGGATCCGGAACTGGTCAAGCGTGAAACCGACGTGATCGCCGATGAAGCCCGCGGATTCAATCACGATCTGATTTTTACGCTCACCTACTGGTCTCCGGTGATTGAACCCGCGCGGGATCCGCGATGGGGAAGGACCGCCGAAACATTCGGAGAAGATCCGTTTCTTGTCTCCCAGATCGGAGGCGGCTTCGTCCGCGGATTGATGGGAAGCGATGCGCGCTATCTGAAAGCCGTACCGTGCGGGAAGCATTTCTTCGCCAACAACACGGAGTTCAACCGTCACTCCGGCAGCGCCAATATGGACGACCGCGACATGCGCGAATTTTATCTTCTGCCCTATCGCACGATGATTGAAAAGGACAAGCTGCCTGCAATCATGACCGCATACAGCGCCGTCAACGGCGTGCCGATGTCGGCAAGCAAATATCTTGTCGATACGGTTGTGCGACGAACCTACGGGATGGATGGATATGTCACGGGCGACTGCGGCGCGATCGATGATATGATCCGGGGACACCATTATGCAAAAAACAATGCCGAGGCGGCGGCGATGGGACTCCGCTCCGGTGTCGATAATGATTGCGGCGGCGTCTACCAATCGAGCGCGCTCGATGCCCTGGCGAAGGGACTCATCACACAAGCCGAGATCGACAAGGCGTTGGTGGATATCTATGCAATACGTATGCGACTCGGTGAATTCGATCCCCGCCCGATGGTTCCCTATGCCAGTATCACATCAAGCGTCATCAATGCACCCGCGCATAACGCTCTTGCGCTTGAGATTGCAACGAAGACCCCTGTGCTGCTGAAAAATGATGTGGTTGCGAAGACCGGTAACAAAGCGTTGCCGCTTGCTGCCGGTGCGATGAAGAAACTTGCCATACTTGGTCCCCAGGCTGATAAGGTTGAACTGGGAGATTATTCGGGAGAAGTCGAAGCGTCGTTGAAGGTTACACCTCTGGCTGGAATCAAAAATTATCTTGCGCAGCATCACCTGCAGACTGAAGTCGTCTCCAAAGCAGGTGGCAACACTTCAAAGAGAACGGATTTCTTTACGATGGTCAGTTTTTCAACAATCGGAAGCGGAGGGGTGAAGGAGTTTGATGCGACGAAATTCGACGCCTCGGCAAGCGGACTGATCACCGCACCCCGGTTCGGATCGGTGGCCGTCCGCGGCATCAAAGATGGCGACTGGACATTGTATAATAATATCGATATCACAAATGTGGATTCGATGCGCTTCACGATGACAGTCTCTGGTGATGGAGGAGTGCTCGAAGTGCGTGTGGGTTCGAAGACCGGCAATATCCTTGCTTCACAAAAAATCGAGGGCGGTCCGCAGCCGGGGGGATTCCAGGGATTTTTCGGAAGGCCAAAAACCGTACCTGTGAAAATCAACACACTCGGTCTGACGGGTCCGCAAACGATCGTGCTTGTGTATCGTGAAGCGGAAGTGCCGGCCACAGACAAAGAGACGCTCGAGATGGCGGCATCGGCCGATGCGGCCATTGTGTTTGTGGGCACAGATCAGACGACGGGAAGGGAAGAATCCGACCGGTTCTCGATTGCGCTTCCAGGCAATCAGAATGAACTGATCAACGCCGTGGCGGGTGTGAATCCGAATACAATCGTGGTGATACAGGGAATGGGAATGGTTGAAGTTGAGCAATTCAAAAACAATCCGAACATCGCGGGAATAATTTTTACCGGATACAATGGCCAGGCACAGGGAGCGGCCATGGCGAAACTTCTTTTTGGAGAAGCGAATCCCGGCGGCAAGACAAGTCTGACCTGGTATAAATCCCTGAATGACCTTCCGGACTTCAACGATTATACGCTGCGCGGCGGCTCGGGAAAAGCAGGCAGAACGTACATGTATTTCAATAAGGACGTGTCCTATGAATTCGGTTACGGACTGTCGTATACGACGTTCGCATACAGCAACTTCAGAATCAGCAAACCTAAGATCACGCCGAACGATAAAGTCACGATTACAGCCGATGTGAAAAATACGGGAGGGGTTGACGGAGATGAGGTTGTGCAAATTTATGTGAAAACTCCAGACAGTCCCACCTCACTCGAGCGGCCGATCAAGCGCCTGAAGGGATTCAAGCGGGTCACGATTGCGAAGGGCCAGACAAAAACCGTGTCGATCGACATCGATTGTGCGGACCTGTGGTTCTGGGATGCCGCACAGAAAAAAATCATGTTCGATCCCGGCACGTACGTCTTTGAAATCGGCGCCTCCTCAAAGGACATCAGGGGCCGGGTTGAAGCCGCGATGAGCGGTTCGTATGCGCCGGTGCTGAAAACGGTCGTGGCCGGGTGCGACAAGGTGGTTGCACGACCGGGTGAGACAGCGCAGGCAAGCGTCACGGCATCGTTGTCGGACGACAGCTTCATGAATTTGAATGATGCGCGCGTCACACTCTCAAGCCGCAATCCATCTGTTGCCCGTGTCGACAAACAAGGCAATGTGACGGCTGTCGGCGTGGGAGTGACGTCGATTGTTGCCACAGTCAC
>DATGXR010000325.1:0-6276 GCA_035298825.1 Bacteroidota bacterium | reverse complement strand
TGGGAGTCATGACGACGTCATGTCCCAGCCTCGATGCTTCGATCCCCGTCTTCACGCTGCGCCAGCTCATCACCGTCACGCCGGGTGCGGAACCGCCATCGAGTATCTCATCCCACGCAAGCATCTTCTTCCCCTTCGATGCCAAGATCGTGTTGATACGGTCCATGAAATATCCCTGCAGATCCTCGACATGTCTGATCTTCAGTTTTTTCATGAGTGCGATGCAGCCATCATTGTTCGACCAGTATCCCTTGTAGCACTCGTCACCGCCCACATGAATGTACGGCGACGGAAAGACAGCGGCGACTTCAGTGAACACCTTGTCGAGAAAATGATACACATTCTCATCCGACGGATTATAGGTGTTGTCGACGAACATCTTGAATGTGCCGTTGCCGTACCAATCGGCAAAATGCATGCCGGGACTGACGCGAATGCTCATGTCTTTCGTGCAGCTCAACTCGGGATACGCTGCGAGCGCAGCCATACTGTGTCCCGGGATGTCGATGTCGGGAATCACGGTGATGAAGCGTTCGGCCGCATAAGCGATCACCTCTTTCACATCTGCCTGCGTATAGAATCCTCCGACAGTCGCCGCTTCGCCGGGCTTCGGCGCGGCGCGCTGTCCGAAATATCCGATGCGCGGCACGCGCCAGGCGCCCACGCTCGTGAGCCTGGGGAGCGCCTTGATCTCGAGCCGCCAGCCCTCGTCGTCAGTCAAATGCCATTGAAACGTGTTGTATTTGAATTTTGCGATCTGATCGATGAACGTTTTCACATCGGCCTTCGTATAAAAATTGCGGGCCACATCGAGCATGATGCCGCGCCACGGAAAACGCGGATAATCGGTGATCGACACGGCGGGAATCGTCCAATCGCCCTTTACAACCGTTTTACTTTCGATCTCTTTTGGTAATAGCTGCAGCAGCGTCTGCATGCCGTAGAACAATCCGGCCGGCCGATTCGCCGTGATCACCACACGCTCCGGCGTCGATACAAGCGTGTAGCCTTCCTGACCGAGCTTCGCATCGTGCGATGCATTGAGGACAAATTGAATTGTGCCGCCGTTCCCCTGCTGCGTGTTAAGCGCGTATCCAGTCGGGACACTCAATTTCCCGGACAGCATCACTGCAACGTGCTGCGCGGCGGGATCGTTGTATCCGATCGACGAACTCGCCGTGAGAAGAAACACTCCGTGCGATTCCTTCACTTCGACAGGTTGCGGAATGAGTGCGAGTTCAGGCTGCCGTGCGTACGACACGGCAGCGATCAACAGCAGCAGAAAATATTTTTTCATAGCTCCGATATGATATGGGGAGAAGTTCACACTCACTTGTGCATCGCTCGAGAATGATGTCCTGATTATTCCTTCTCGATGACGATATCCCTCAGCACGAACTCACGACCTGCCGCGGTGAGCTGAAGCGCGCGAATCGACGTCAGCCTGGGTGACAGACCCTGAAAAATCATCGACGCCTTCACCGGCGCATTCGACACGAGATCGGCGCGGACGAACGATCCGCCGTTTTTTGTTCCGATATTCAGACGATCGACATTCACGGCATTGCCGTTCGGATCGATCACCTGGCACTGCTGAAGCTCAAATGCCTTCGTCACATCATTCTCATTGAGCACCGAAAAATCGAACACAAGCGCGTCGCCCGAGAAATAACATTTCTTCAGTGTCACGATGAATCCTTGCGTCTTGAATTCCTGCACACTGGGACGCGTGTCGAGCGATTTTGCGGTATAGGTTTCGATTGTCTTGGCGGTGTACGGTTCGATTGTCGATGCAGCGGCCGGTTTTTCAATCACGCGATCCTTGTAAACGACGACCGTATCCGGTTTCGCGGGCTTTCGCACACGGACGGGTTTTCCGAGCAGACGGTCTGTTGTCTCGTCAGATGGAAACGTCACGGACGAGGACGCAACCGGATCTCCAGTTATCGCGTCGATCATTTTTACAGTGATCTTAATATCGTCGCCGAATTCCCTGATCTGTCCGAAGCAATAGGCGGTCGGCGTATTATTCGCCGATGCGAAGATTTCCTGCGAGAGCGCATCGAGTCCCGTATAATCGTAGCCGGCGTTGAATGCGACATTGTGTCGGCCAAGAATCGCATCGACTTTTTGCTGATCGATCACAGTCACGGACGCATCCGATTTGAACGCTTCGGTAAGCGATTCAGTGAGATAGGAACCGAATGTGGACTGAGGCACGTTGAGTGTGACAAAATCTGCGAGCACGATATCCTGCGTGGTTCTCTTTGAATACCCTTTCTTGAGTTCGGCCACGATCTTCGAAGAAGCGATTTCAACACCTGATGCGAACAAGTGTGACGATGCGGCAAGGCAGAGAATCAATACGGCTGGAAGCAATCGTTTCATATGACACTCCTCAATAGTGTTGGAGACGGGGAAAATCGGGGTATTATCGTTCGGAAAGGGCCGAACAAACTTTATGAATGTATGAGGATATTTGCCCATTATCAAGGAGGGAACGGTAAATACAGCGCGCGCCGATACAGCCGTATGGCGACAGCCATATCAGCGCACACACACGCGAAAGGTTCTCAGCAATTTGTGTGGAAGATTCTTCCGATAATATCACAGAGTTATCGGTATTGCTTCACATGAATTTTCCCGCGATATAATATGCTCAGCCGATTTGATCAAGGATCTTGACAGGCTCGTACGTTCTGCCGCAGTAGCGGAGGCTCTTGAGCTTCTCAAGAAGGACGTCGGTGAGTTCTGAATTTCTTCTCACCAGGATGATGTTGCTCGCGTTGCGTATATCGTCCGCGATGATCATCCCGGCTTTCAGCTCTTCAAACTGAATGGTTCGCACCACAAATCCGTCCATTAGCTTTCTCACCTCCGCTTCAAGCGCGCCGAGCACCAGCGGATTGTAATTTTCCGATTGGTGATACATCGTATCGAGGGCCTGTTGTTGTGTGGACCCGGCCTGAATGAGATTGTCATATTCGAAAACGATGCAGATGAAATCCTTGATCAGATCCGGCGCACCCTTCGGGTTGAAATCTGCAAACTGATTCTGTATGCTATCGGCGACGTGTTCAAGTCCCGGGATGTTTGAAATGAAGCGGGCCGCAATATTCGGATGGGAGTTGAAGAGCGTATTCTCCTGCATGGTGAGTCTGCCGCCCGATTGCTTTTTCATGACAATATCAGCGGGGATGACGGCGCATCCGAGATGTGACAGGAGGATGCCGATCTCGACCTCCCACGCGTTTGTCAGGCAGAGCCGCGAGGCCATTCGTTTGGCGATCGCACGTACGCGCAGCGTTTGGGCGAACGCATCGGGATTAGTCATCGCCAGGATATCGATCAGCACCTTGACTGCTCCCTTGAGCGTTTCATTCAACAGCTGATCTTTTTCACCGAGCGCATCTTTCAGAGACAATTCGGTCTGATGCAGTTTGAGATGCGTCCTAACGCGCGACAGTAGCTCCTCCTTGCCGAATGGTTTGCCGATATAGTCCACACCTCCCGCCTGAAATCCCCTGATCATTGCATTCGGTTCCGACTTGCTCGTGAGGAAAATGACGGGGATATTCGCTGTCTCGGGATTTTCTTTCAGTCTCCTGCAGACTTCATATCCGTCCATCCCCGGCATGAGGACATCGAGCAGGATGAGACTTGGCGTCATGATTCGAACCGCTTCAAGCACAGTCTCCCCGTTTGTAAATGGGAACATCTTCAGATTGTCGTGGGCGAAGAGATGCGCGATGATATCGAGATTATCTTCGTTATCATCAACTGCAAACACGACGTTGCTCATCGTATCGAACTTTGCCTTTGCAGCAAGATTCTCCCATTCCTTTTGAGCATTGAGCAGGGATGTATTGATTGATGTTCGTTCGATGGAACGAATATCTACGACCTGTCCTGCTCTCTGCAGCGCGCCCGCTTCGTCCTCCGAAGAAAGCACATGCGTCGCGCACGGTTCATCCTCTACTATAAGTTTGGATGATGCGCCGGGTTTCACATACACTTGTCCCGCAAGTGTTCCGAAACGAGGCTCGCCTATCGGCATGTCGAGAATATTCGTCACAAGAGAAAGGAGCGTATCGCCGCTATTGTGTATGATATTCAGATAATGTTTGAGCGTGGGATCGTTGATGGACTCTTTGAGAATTTCAGTGAATCCGATGATTGCATTCAGCCGCGTCTTTGCTTCATGACTGAAATGTGCGAGCGACTCCGACTTTTCCTGTGTGACGATTTCGACAGACGATGAATCGCCTTCGAGCGCGAGTACACTGCCCTGTTGATTTCCCATATCGGTGATCCCCCTTTAGAAACATCCGATGGATGGCATGAAATTGCAGCAGACAACTTCCGGCTGGCACCCCAAGCGCCTGCCGGAATCAGTAACCCCTGTTCCTCTATAATCGCATATTATGATGAAAATATTAGCGACGCCGGTTGCCTCTTCAGCATCTTTCACCGTTGATCATTAAAAAAAAACGGTCGGAGAGAAAAACATCTTGCGCGCGTGCCAAATTTCTCGTATATTATTGCTCAATCTTCAATGGACAGGTAGCTCAGTTGGTAGAGCAACGGCCTGAAAAGCCGTGTGTCGCCGGTTCAACTCCGGCCCTGTCCACCATAAAAACGCTAAATTCGGCACATCCGAGTTTGGCGTTTTATATTTTAAAGGACCATGCCGGGACGCGATGCACAACATCCCTGTGAGAACAGATGCGCGTTTTTATTTAGGCTTGAATTTTTTTTGAATTTTTTATTTCTTTACTATGCAACATGCGTGAATACAAGAGATGTATCCAGCGTGTATTTATTAACTTAAAAAACGGAGAGATGTTGTGAAAAGAATTGGAATTGTAAGTATGGTTATTATACTCAGTGTATCGACGGTCTTTACAGGTTGTGGAACAAGCAGTGCAGTACAGGGAGGTGCAATCGGTGCCGGAGCCGGTGGCGTGGTGGGCGGTGTCATCGGTCATGCAGCCGGGAACACGGCTCTTGGAGCGATCATTGGCGCTGCAGTCGGTGGAACGACAGGAGCGCTCATTGGCCATCATATGGACAAGGAAGCTGAAGAAATGAAGAACGATCTTTCGAATGCCAAAGTCGAACGTGTTGGCGAAGGCATCAAGATCACATTCAACTCCGGCATCCTGTTCCACACGAATTCATATGACCTGCAGGCGCCCGCGAAGCAAAATATCACGGAACTTGCGAAAACGCTCAATAAATATCCGGACACGAATATCCTGATTGAAGGCGATACGGATAACCAGGGCGGCGACCAACTGAACCAGACGTTATCAGAACGCCGCGCCGAGTCCGTTGCAACCTATGCAAAAAGCCTTGGCGTTGCGGGGTCCCGAATTACTACAATCGGACGGGGTGAAACCAATCCGGTCGCCACGAACGCGACACCCGAAGGACGTCAGCAGAACCGACGCGTCGAGATCGCGATCTTCGCGAACGATAAAATGAAAAAGGCCGCCGAGAAGGGAACGCTTAAATAAGTCCGTGAGCGAATTTTTGTGACTTACTCTATACCGACAACGCGCATCTGTTCCTGTTCACAGATGCGCGTTGTCGTTTTATGCGTTCCCCTCATACATTACTCTGCGCAATTAAAAGCGATTATGGATATTTCTGACACCAAATACCCTTCCATCATCCCTTTGATAAGATTATTGCAGAAGAATCATTTTTCTGGCTATCTCCGAACCCTGAGTTTGCAGCCGGTACAGATAAACACCCCCGGCAAGTCCCTTGGCGTTGAATATCACTTTATAGGTACCGGCATTCTGGTATCCGCTTGCCAAAGTCGCCACTTCCTGTCCGAGAAGGTTGTACACCTTCAGCGAAACCACTCCCGGCGAAACCAGCGCGTACTGAATCATCGTTGAAGGGTTAAAGGGGTTCGGATAATTCTGATTCAGAGAGAAATTCTCGGGAATCGGATCCATCTCCTGTTCCACGGCGGTGACCTGACTAGTAACGGAGAAGTTTGCCAAACCGTAAACCGGTGTACCGCTTTCCAGATAGGAGACTGCCGTGGGTTGAGCGTTCGGTTCCGCGTATCCCGGCATGTCGACAGTTACCGTGTAAAGATTCGGACTCAATCCGCTTATCTGGTAATTCCCGTTTCCATCGACGATACCAAAGCCCTGGATGGAATTCTGGACGGCGGCATAAACGAACGCACCCTGAAGAGGTGTCCCGGTTTGCGTCCGAACCGATCCGTCGATTTCCGAGTATCCGCGCCGCCACTTT
>DATGXR010000324.1:0-5530 GCA_035298825.1 Bacteroidota bacterium | reverse complement strand
GGATCTGACTCAGATCGGGGCCGACTGCGTGATCGAATGCGCGGGCAGACGGGAAACGGTCGAACAGGCGCTCGCGCTCAGCCGAAGGGGAGGGCGTGTGGTGCTCTTCGGTGTGTGCCCGATCGGCGAGACGATTCCGATGGAGCCGAACAGGATTTATTCGCACGAGCTGACGATTGCGGGATCGTATGTGAATCCGTTCACTTTTTCCCGAGCGGCCGATCTGATCGGAACCGGACGAATACGCATGGACGCGTTCCGCATCGACACGTTTTCGCTCGACGATGTACAGGAAGCTCTGGCCGCGCAGCGCGAAGGGCGAACGATGAAGAGTATGATCTTACCGCACCTGCATAACGGATGATTCGTTACGCTTCACGGGGAGGAAGCACATGATACCGCTGGTGAATTTTTCGCACCTCAATCATCTGACTGAAAGGATTTCGCTTGACGGCGAAACAGTGAGCATCGTTCATGCCCATGCAAACCATCCGAAGTACGAATGGTCGGATACCGGCGACACGGGGAGCGAAGGAATTGCGAGCGTCGACGATGCCGCGCGCGCGGCTGTCGTGTATCTCCGCCATTTTGAACTGACGCGTAACGAATCGAGTCGCAAACATGCGCGCTCACTCTGCGCGTTTGTCATGAAAATGCAGGCCGACGACGGGCGTTTTTATAATTTCATTCTGCCCGATCACACGATCAATCGCACAGGCAGGATGTCGTACAAGTCGTTCGGATGGTGGGCTGCGCGCGCCGTATGGTGTCTCTCGAGCGCGTATCGGATTCTCAAAGAGAAGGATCACGCGTTTGCCGAACGATGCCGGAAAAGCGTCGCAGCCGCGCTGCCGCATGTCGATGCAATACTCGAGCCGTATAATCGGACGATCTTCAGATCGGGATGCTGGATGCCGCAGTGGCTGCTCTTTACGACGGGCGCCGATGCCACTTCGGAACTTATGCTGGGTCTGATCGAGTACGTGCGCGCCTCGGGTGATGTGCGCGTGAAAAAACAAATCGAGCAGATCGCAGAAGGACTCGCGATGATGCAGGACGGAGACTGGAGAAGATATCCGTTCGGACTGCACCGGTCCGCAGAGACGCACTGGCATGCGCGGGGAAACGGACAGACGGAGGCGCTTGCGACTGTCGCCTGCCATCTGAACATGCCCTCTCTGCTGCGAACGCCGATGCTCGAAGCGGGATCGTTCTTCAGCCGGCTCATCATACATGGCATGATGAAGGAAACCGACGCAGCGAAGCCGTCGGCGAAAAAAACATTCGAACAGATCGCATACGACATCCGGCCCGCCGCCGTCGGTCTCGTGCGTCTGTATGAAGCGAAGAACGATACAATGTATCTCAAGATGGCAGCTCTCATGGCCTCGTGGTTTTTCGGGAACAACAGCGCCGGCGAACCGATGTACGATCAGACCACGGGCCGGTGCTTCGACGGCATACTTTCACAGCATAAGATCAACCGGAACTCGGGCGCCGAATCGACGATTGAAGCGTTGGCTGTCATGGTGGAATTGTCGCATTATCCCGCGTTCAGGAAAATGCTGCAGTATAAACGCGTCGATTCGTACACGATCGGTCAGGAAGAGATCGGTGTCTTCTCGCATCCGGGCGGCACCTCGGGTGTTTTTTTGCTTCACCCGGAAGGGCGGAATGTGCGATTCATCGAAGGGAGCGAGGCCGACCGCTTCTTGCGGAAACATCCGAAACCTCCGGTGGTGAGTTGATGGGACAGAAAGACAGGAGCGAAAGCGATGAAGGAACTTCTGCTTGATGGAAAGTGGGAATTCAAGGCCTTGGACATTTACGGAATGCTGCCGGCACGCGCGCGAGCGGCATCGAAGTGGATGCCGGCCGAGGTCCCGGGGACGATACACACTGATCTGATGAAGCTGCGGGTCATCGACGATCCGTTTTACCGCATGAACGAGAACGACGTGCAATGGATCGATGCGGTGAAATGGGTGTACAGGAAGCGGTTCATCGTGACTGAAAATCTGCTCACGGAAGACCGTGTCGAGCTCGAAGCCGGGGGGCTCGATACGTATGCCCAGATTTATTGCAATGGCATGAAAGTGGGGATGACGGCCAACATGTTCGTCGAGCACCGCTTCGAGATCAAGGAATTTCTGAAAGCGGGGATGAACGAGCTTGCAATCATTTTCGATTCGCCCACGCGCCTGTCGAAAGATCTTCAGGCCGCACACACACCGCTGCGTGTGGCGAACGATCCGCATCGCGTCTTCGTGCGTAAGGCGCAGTATTCATTCGGATGGGACTGGGGTCCGCGTCTGACCACATCGGGAATCTGGCGGTCCATTAAATTGCAGGCGTACTCCCATGGGCGGCTTTCGCATCCGTTTGCAAAAACCGTGTCGGTGTCCGCAGACGAAGCCGTGGTGGAACTGACAGTCGACATCGAACGGACAAGCGATGTTCCGTTGTCCGTCCATGCGTTCATTGGCGGAGGGATGGTGGCGCATGAATACATGGGCACGATCAATGAGGGCCGCGCGATGTTCGACGTCCGCATTCCCGAACCGAGACTATGGTGGCCTAATGAATACGGCGCGCAGCCGATGTATGCGGCGGTGATCGAGCTTCGAAGGGGAGCCGAAGAAATCGGAGTCATTGAAACTTCGTTCGCCGTGCGGATGGTAAAATTATTGCAGGAGAAAGATGAAGAAGGCAGTTCATTCATCATCGAAGTGAACGGACGGAAGATCTTCTGCAAGGGCGCGGATTGGATTCCGTCCGATTCGTTCATTCCTCGCATTCCGGAGACGACGTACGAGCGCCTGCTCACGCTTGCGCGCGAGGCGCATATGAATATGCTCCGCGTCTGGGGCGGAGGCATTTACGAGCAGGATGTGTTCTACGATCTGTGCGACAGACTCGGGCTGATGGTGTGGCAGGATTTCATGTTCGCGTGCGGAGAATACCCCGACGACGCATGGTTTCACGTCCAGGTTCAGGACGAAGCGGAGAAGGTGATTCGCCGTCTGCGGAACCATCCCTCGATCGTTGTCTGGTGCGGCAACAACGAATCGGAATGGCTGTTTTGCACCGAGCATCCGGGTGCGTCGCCCGACGACATGCACGGCGCGGGGATTTTTTCGTCGCTCCTTCCTTCAGTCTGCGAGAAGCTCGACGGCACGCGCATCTATTGGCGCAGCTCGCCTTTCGGCGACGGATTTCCGAACAGCGAATCGAATGGGACGCATCATCAGTGGACGGTCTGGAGTTCGTGGAAGGATTATCCCGAGTACGCAATGGATCATGCGCGCTTCGTAAGCGAGTTCGGTTTCCAGGCGCCGGCCAGCCGATCCACATTCGATACAGTGACGCTTCCCAAAGATCGTTTTATGCAATCGGAAGTCATGGAGCATCATAATAAGCAAATCGAGGGCACGGAGCGCCTTGTGCGCTTCATGGCGGCGCATTACCGCATGACCGATGCGTTCGATGATTTCATCTATCATGGACAGCTTGTGCAGGCCGAAGCGTTGAAGTTCGCAGTCGAACATTGGAGGCGCAGAAAATATCTGACTGCAGGCACGCTCTTCTGGCAGTTGAACGATTGCTGGCCTGTCTCGAGCTGGTCGGTCATCGATTCTTCGCTCGTGCCAAAGGCGGCGTATTACTATGCGAAACGATTCTATGCGCCCGTTCTCATCTCACTCAAGCCGGCAGCCGACACGATCGAGGTCTGGCTGACGAGCGATTGGGATCATCCGGAAAAAGGCACGATGGTCATCGAACTGCTCTCGGTGAACGGCGGAGTCCGGTGGAAGCGGTCGAAGCAGATCGTCTGTCCTCCCGATGCATCCTTTGCTGCGGCCCGCGTCGTGAAAAGCGCTGTGACGAAATACGATCGGTCCGAGCATTATCTCCGCGTGCGTTTCGAGACATCGGTCGGAACGATCACGGAGAACAGATATTTTTTCAAAGAACCAAAGCATCTTCAGCTCCCGAAGCCGAGGCTGTCGTGGAAACTGCAGGAACTGAAACGGGGACAGTTTCAGCTGATGGTCTCGGCATCGAGGCTTGCGAAGAATGTGCGCATCGAAATCGAAGACGAGCATCCGAAGCTCAGCAATAATTATTTCGATGTGGACGGCGGGCACACGGTCCGCGTGACAATCGACGTCGACAGGCCGAAGGGGTGGGTGAAGAAACATCTGGTGTTGAGATATATGCAATAACGGGTAAAAACAGTGCGACCCGGGTTCAACGCGCCCGAACGGCACACCAGTCACAATCGACATACGCACGGAACAGTACGCAACCGTGGAAACACAGTGGAGAACGATATGCTGACGACACAGACATTCATACCGGGAGTGGAGCGGCTGCATGGCGGGGCGCCCATTCTGACGAAGATCGACGAACATCCCTGGGAAAGCAAGGTCACGTTCAATCCGGCCTGCATCCTGATCGAAGAGAAGGAGGAGCTGCGCACCATCATCGCATCGCTTCCCTTCAGCGATGCGACGCGTCGGACGCTGCTCGCGGAAGAGGCGCTCTGTTTTCTGCTCTACCGGGCGCAGGGTCCGGCCACGTCGCTGCAGGATTATACGCATTCGTGCATGGGACTGGCCGTGCTCACGCCGGATCTGCGCGTGCTTGCACGGGCGCGCGAGCCGGTGCTGCGGCCATCCGAGCCGTACGAGAATCTGGGCGTCGAAGACGGAAGGCTCACGAAGGTGAATAACAGGTACTTCCTCACATACACAGCGTACGCATCGGGCACACCCGACAATCAAGTGAGGATTGCCGTGGCTTCGACGTGCAATTTTGTCGATTGGGAAAAGCACGGCCTGCTTCGCGGAACATTCAACGAGAGTGACAACAAGAACGGCATGCTGTTCGACGCGATGTTCGAGGGGAAGCATCTGTTGCTTCATCGCCCGATGAAAGGAGAGGGCGCGATGCAAATCCATTGGGCCGAGAGCGACTCGGTATTGGGTGAATGGACATCGCGCGGAGTGCTGATGCATGTGCGGCCGAATCCGAAATTCATCGATACGTGGATCGGGGGCGGAGCGCCGCCCATCGCATTGCCCGACGGACGATTCCTGATGATCTATCATATCGGAAACCGGCGGGCCGATCTGAGACGCGAGTATGATCTCGGCATCGCGCTCATCGATCCGCATCAATCCGATCCTGTCGTCAGGCGCGACGAGCCGCTGTTACGTCCGATGTCTGCATCCGAGACAATCGGCGACCTTGACCTGGGAGTGAACGACGTTGTCTTCACCTGCGGCGCGTATCTGTATCGCGGAGACCTCTTTTTGCCATATGCCGGAGCAGACAGCGTTGTCCTTGCCGGGAAAATCGCTCGCGAAGACATACAGCGATATCTTGCGTAACATCACGGACGATCCGGACGTATACGAAGAGATGGGGAAACACCGTCCACAATTCTTGTGTTTTAGGGGAAGAATCGGCATATTTCAACTGCCGATGAATGATGAAGGAACGAAGCATCGCCTGTTTCGTCACA
>DATGXR010000323.1:0-2873 GCA_035298825.1 Bacteroidota bacterium | reverse complement strand
GATATCGTGCTGTGCCAGCGCGTACCACACACCGAACAGCGCGCTGAACATGCTGATGGCCATGATCACGATGCCGATCCATGCGGGCATGGGCGAGCAGAATTCGATCACGCGCAGGATGCCATAGATGCCGGTCTTGATGATCACGCCCGAGAGAAATGCGCTCAACACGGTCGGAGCGATCGGGTGCGCCCACGGCAGCCAGAAATGGAACGGCATGAAGCCTGCCTTGATGGCGAAGCCGATAAATCCGAGTCCGCAGACAGCATAAAATACAGCACCCGCCTGCACGGTGATATGAAAGTCAGTGAAGAACCAGCTGCCCGAACTGTTGTGCAGAAGAAAAAAGAAAATATAGAGAATGAACGTCGCCATGTGCGTTGTGGCGAAATAGATGAGGCTTCCCCTCTGCACCTCTTCTTTTTCCTTTTCAAGCAACAGGCCAAGATACGCGCAGAGCGTCATCACTTCCCAGAACACGAGGAAGACGATCGCCTGAGCCGCAAGCATGAGCAGCTGCGTCGAGAGCAGGAGCACGGAAAATGTGACAAGAAACGCGCGAACGGCCGCTTCCCTCTTCGCGAGATAATGGTCGAGGTACGAGTACGCAACAATGACCGCCGGTATGGCGACAGTTGTCACAACAAGAAGAAAATACAACGCCAGACCGTCCGCACGGAAGAACGGATCGCTCCAGGGTACCGCGGGAAAAAGAGGAAACGTGGATGGCAGCTGCAACAATCGTTCGATTGCGAATACCGCGTTCATCGCGAGCCCCAGCGCCACCGCTCCGACATAGAGCGACAGAGCCAGACGTGCAGGCCTGACGACTACAGCGATCGCTGCGCCGGCCAAGACCAAGCTGCACCCTATGATGAAGACGATGTCCATAAAATTTTTCGTCCCGCTCTATTTAAATTTGAAAAGCAAGGAAGAGATACAGCAGCAAGACGACGATCGAAAACGTCACATAGACCTGTATCTTGCCCGATTGAAGCCATTTAAACCACTCGACGATCCACGAGAGAAATGTTCCGGCCGGTTCGACGACTCTGTTGAGCATCAGATCCGCCGCCTGTGTTCTGAACCCGCTCTTTGCCGGAAGCGGATGCTCCGGCAGCGCGATCTCCTTCCGCACGTTGAGCGCCTTGCCTGCGATATTCACGATATCGTCGGAGAACGATGTGCCGGAATATTGCATATGCGGAGTAATGGCGGTGTAGCCGCAGCCCCATGCCGCACTCACGCGCACGGAACGGCGCGACGCGAGCCGCGATTTCACGAAGACCATGAGCGCGATCGTGACGATGACCGCGATGGCGATCGTGCCGACCGATGTGATTGTGCCGACCGACGCGTTCCATGAAAGCGCGGATGATGACGGAAACAGCTGACCGTAAATCGACTGGCACACGGTGGCCACAGCCTGCGGGAACAATCCGAGTCCGACGACGCCGAGCGCCAGCAGCGACAACGATGTCAGTTCATAAGCGCTGATGTGGAAATGTTTCGCAGGCGCATCCTGTTTCGGCGCGCCGAGGAACACCATCGACATTGTTTTCGAAAATGCGACGACTGCCAATCCGCCCACGAACGCAAGAGCGACGGCGGTTGTGAGCATGAAGAACGGGAAGTAAAGCGACAGCGCGCGCGACGCCTCGAAAAATCCGCTGTAGATCAGGAACTCCGATGCGAATCCGTTCAACGGAGGAAGTCCGCAGATCGCGACAGCCCCCAGGAGCACGATCGAGCCGAACAGCGGCGCCGATTTCATGAGGCCGCCCATGCGTTCGATGTTGCGGTGATGATAATGATGATAGATTGTTCCGGCGCTCATGAAGAGCAGCGATTTGAAGACGAAATGATTGAGCGTGTGAAACAGCGCGCCGGCCAGTCCGAGGAACGACAGCAGCGGCTGGTCGTGCTGAAGGCCGAATGTCATGAGCGAGAGGCCGATGCCGATGATGCCGATATTTTCGATCGAAGAATACGCAAGCATGCGCTTCAGGTCCTTTTGGGCGAGCGCATTCCAGATTCCGAAGATCGCGGTCACGCAGGAAATGAACAACAGCGTCGACGGAATAAAATAATCGATCGGATGCGTCCAGGTGATCACGCGCACGAGTCCGTAGATGCCGGTCTTGAGCATCACGGCCGAGAGAACCGCCGAGATATGGCTGGGGGCAACGGGATGGGCTTCGGGGAGCCAGAAATGAAACGGCATAAACCCGGCTTTCATTCCGAATCCGATGAATCCGAACCAGAAGATCGTCGTGATCGCCGATGGCAGATAGGCATGGTGCGAGAACGAGGAAAAATCCCAGCTCTGCGTCTGCTGATGCAGCATTAAAAACATGAGATAGAGAAAGAGCGTGCCGACATGGGCGGCGGCAAAGAAAATGAAACTCCCGCGCTGCACTTCTTCCTTTTCGCGTTCGAACACAATTCCTGCGTAACCCGACAACGCCATGAGTTCCCATGCGACAAGAAACAGAAACGCATGATTGGCGATGACGATCACCTGCATCGAAAAGAACAACACGGCCGTTGCGGCGATCGCGGGTTTGAGCGAGCGCTGATGTTCGTAGTGCGACAGATATCCGATTCCGTAAATCGACGCGACGATGCCTCCCAGCTGAATGATGCCGAGAAAAAAGAGCGACAACTTATCGACGTAGAGCGAGACGGCGCCGAGGCTTGAATGCACAAACAGCAGAAACGTCAGCGGCGTCGGGGAAAAAAACGCCTGCACCGTGAAGATGAAACCGCACGCCGAAGCCGCTGCGATCAATCCATGTGCGGCACGGTTGAGGAAAGACTGACTGCGTGAAACGGCGACGACAACGATCGAGAGTGCGAGCAGGATGCAATCT
>DATGXR010000322.1:0-2416 GCA_035298825.1 Bacteroidota bacterium | reverse complement strand
TCGGCCGCATGCAATGTGCGCGAGCCGACAATCCGTACGGGCCGTATGAAACCGTCTCCATCAGCACCGAAGAGACGATGGGCACGCAGCGGGGCTCGGGAGTGAGAAACGTCGGTCTGGAATCGCCGGTGCCTGAACCCGGATTTAAATTCGAAATTTTTTATCCCGGTCATAACGAGTATGGGGCCGTGCCGATGCATCAGGGAGGAATCGTCGATCTGCCGAACGGCGACTGGTGGGGATTTTCAATGATGGACTTTCTGTCGGTCGGGCGCACAACATTCCTGTCTCCTGTGACCTGGCAGGATGGATGGCCGTACTTCGGGCTTCCGGGAAATCTTGGCCGCTCTCCCCGGACCTGGATCAAACCCAATGTCGGTGTGAACACGACGCCGTCTGCTCCCTATGTGCGCAGCGACGATTTTTCCGGACCCAGGCTTCAGGCGGTATGGCAGTGGAATCATGAACCAGTCGATGGAAAATGGGAGCTCGATAAAAAGCGCGGCGCACTGCGTCTGCACACGCTGCCTGCGAAAGATTTTTTGTGGGCAAAAAATACGCTCACACAACGCGCGATCGGTCCCGAATCGTTTGCAACAACAGTGCTCGATGCGCATGCGCTTCAGGAAGGCGACATTGCCGGTCTGGCTCTGTTGAACATGCCGTATGCAAGTATCGGTGTCACACGGACGAAGGACGGATTTGCGCTTCGCTATTACGATCAGATGACAAATCGGACGATCGAAGAAAAACTTCCATCCTCACGAGTGAGCCTGCGCGCAAGCGGCGACTTCGAGCGCGATTTCGCACGCTTCAGCTACAGCACAGATGGCAAGATGTTCATCACGATCGGCGACACGATTCATCTGCCGTATCAGTTGAAAACATTTCAGGGCACGCGCTACGCGCTCTTTGCCTATGCGACCGCAGGCAAAGAAGGAGGATATGCCGAGTTCGAAGACTTCGCGCTTGTTGAACCGCTTGCCGATCGCTCAAAGAATATTCCTATCGGCAAAGTGATTACGATGACAAATCTTGCCAATCAGATGCCAGTATGGGCCAATCCGCATGGCATGATGCATTCGGTTTCGGTGTCATCGAAAGAAGCCGGCGGCCCGGGGTGTCAGTTCAGAGTGCATGATCGTGGCAAAGGCCGGGTCGCGCTTGAGGCCTTGAACGGCACGGGATTTTTGACTGTCGTGGGTGTCGGCATGGCAGGCGATGTCCGGATGACGAAAGAGGAAACAGAAGGCAGCGTGTTTCAGTGGCAGGATATGCTCCATCATCAATTGATGCTCTTATCTGTCAAGACGAACCGGTTTGTCGGAGTGATCCCTGAAACCGGTGAGCCGTATTCGGCCAACCGTCCCGGGACGCTGCCTGACCGTAAGGATGGAACAGTGCTCACGTGGAGCATTGTTGGAGGCGAATAATATTCGCTCGCATGCAGGGCGACTATTATCGGAGACGAATAGTATTTCCTCACACATGAGGCGCTCACCATTGCGACGATGTGATGCGTGTCTTGGTGAACTTTTGTGATATGATCTTTACAATTATATTCATGCATAAGAAGGAGTCAAACGTGAAAATAATCATTGCCGCCACACTCGTGTTGTGTGTTGGTCTCTTTGCGCAAACGCATGGACAATCTGCCGTCACAAAAAAAACGTCCGGGCATGAGACCACCATGTGTAATCCCATGAATCTCAGCTACCGGTTTTGTCTCGATAAGCCGTCGAGGCGTGAAGCCGCCGATCCGACCATGGTTGTCTTTAAAAACGAGTACTACTTATTCGCATCTAAATCCGGCGGCTATTTTCATTCGAAGGATTTGATGCATTGGGATTTGATCACAACAGCGGACCTTCCGCTTGAGGATTATGCGCCGACCGCCGTCGTCATAAACGACACCGTGTATTTCATGGCATCGAGTGATCATCCGGAGATTTATAAAACCGCCAATCCGAAATCGGGAAAGTGGCAGATCGCGAATGCGGCATTTCCAATCGGCATGATCGATCCTTGTCTGTTTTTGGATGATGACGGCCGTTTGTATTTTTACTATGGATGTTCGAATGTCAATCCGATCTACGGCGTCGAACTGGATACGAAGACGCTCAATCCGATCGGCACACCGAAGGTACTCTTCAACAGCCACAAGGACACATTCGGATGGGAGCGAAGCGGCGATTATAATGAGATGCCAGAGAATCCATGGATTGAAGGCTCCTGGATGACGAAGCATCATGGGAAATACTATCTGCAATATGCGGCGCCCGGCACACAGTTTAAAAGCTATTGCGATGGCGTCTACATGTCGACTTCGCCGCTCGGCGATTATACTGTCGCTCCGGAGAATCCATGTTCTTCAAGGCCGGAAGGATTCATCGCGGGCGCGGGACACAGCAGCACG
>DATGXR010000321.1:0-4277 GCA_035298825.1 Bacteroidota bacterium | reverse complement strand
AACTGGTCGCCTGTGGGTCTGGGCGGGTATGCGTTCCTTGAAAGTCCCGGCATCTCATTTAAAGCCGACGGTTCGCCGCACGGAGTCGATGACGATCAGGACGGTATCACGGATGAATTGCGTGATAACGATGCGGGAACTCGTATTGCGGGCGCCGATAACATCAAAGCCTCTATCCAGTCGCATTACAACGTTCAAAATTTTCTACGCTTCTATAATTTGCAGAGCCTTGACGATCTTCCCGCAGTTCAGCAGGGATACTGGTGGACGGGTGACGAAAACGCGAACTGGCGCAGGTACCTCGATGTGAACACTAACGGAATCCATGATGCTGGTGAACCGCTGAACAATGATGTTGGAAGCGACGGGCTGGGTCCCTATGACGCCGCATACACAGGTCCCGACCCTGACGGATCGGAAGGCGACGGCAAGCCTGAGCAGGGCGAACCCAACTTCGGCCGTCTCGACAAGGATGAATCGGATCAGATCGGTTTGACCGGCTTCACGATTTTTCCAGTGCATTTTTACGAGCTCCATGACGACGAACAAAATTGGACTGTACTCACGACGAAGACAGATCCGGCGAGTGTGCTCCCGCAAAACAATGTGAATCTTGCAATGTACTTTGCTGCCGGAGCGCGTCCATCGGGCGGATTCCCCGGCAACCTCTTCCCTCTGAAACAGCTGCAGACGGAACGCTTCTCGATGGCGCTGTTGTTCGGGATCGACAAGAATGATCTGGTCCGGCGCAAACAAACCGTTCAACAGATCTACAACGCCAATTACACATTTGCCACGCCGCCCGATAAGCCGATCGTCATTGCGGTGGCAGGTGACAGGAAAGTCACATTGTATTGGGATGATAAGGCCGAACGCTCTTTCGACCGGTTCCTGCAGAAATTTGATTTTGAGGGATACCGGATCTACAAGAGCACCGAACCGAGCTTCCTCGAAAATTTGACGATCACCGACGCGTATGGAAAAGCGACATTCCATAAGCCCGTGGCGCAGTACGATCTTGTCGATTCAATCAAGGGCCTTCATCCTTTGGATATCAACGGCGTGAAATTCGATCTCGGCACGGATTCCGGACTCCGCCACAGCTTTGTGGACACCGATGTGCAGAATGGACAGACGTATTATTACGCTGTCGTGTCGTACGATCAGGGATTTTATACGCGCACGGTAGCCGGAACGGAGGCGGGCATCACGCCGAGTGAATCGCCGGCAATCATACGCGCCGATCTGAGCGGGAATGTGAAGCTCGATGTCAACACGGCGACCGTCACGCCGCGCGCCCCGTCCGCAGGGTATGTGGCGCCAGCGATCGAAGGTCAGATTCTTCATGCGGGACCGGGTACGGGACATATCGACATGCGCATTCTCAATCCGGATTCAGTGCGCGACGGCCATGCGTATCGTGTGACGTTTTCGAATCCCACTCAGTTCCAGTCCGGCAACACTCCCACGTTTTCGATGACGGATGAAACATCGGGCAAGCTCCTGTTCAGCGACAGAAAAGTTATCAGTGCGGGCGAAGAAATGCCGATCGTGAATGGAATGATCGGATATGTGTTCAACGACGCGACTGTCGACATTCTCGGCAACCAGACAAAATGGATCGCAGGCACGCAGAATACGATCACGAATGTCGCGCTCAATCCATCGTACACGACAACGAACATCGCATATCCCGCGGATTATGAAGTCCGATTCTCGCAGGATATCAGCGACACATCAGTGACCGGATTGTTCTTCGGAGCGCCTCCGGCAACTCCCGTCAAATTTACGGTGTGGAACACAACCGAAAACAAGAAAACGAAATTTCTCTTCTTCGACGAAAATAATGACGGTGCATTCAACTTCGGAGACAAGGTCGTCCTTCTGGCCGGAGACAGTCTCGGAGCCTTGCCGGGACCGGGACACTATCGCACGACATGGACGGTCTCACTTTTTCGGGATACGACGCAAACGACGGTCAAATTTCCTGCTGCCGGCGACAAATTTCAGATCGTGACGACAAAGCCATTCAGAACCGGCGAGTCATTCCAGTTCACGACGAAATCGGGTGTGCAGAACAATGACCTCGCGAAAAATAATCTCGGCAACATCGTCGTTGTTCCCAATCCATATGTCGGCGCCGCATCGTGGGAGCCGTCGAATCCGTACCGGTCGGGCCGCGGCACACGCACAATCTACTTCACGAATCTGCCAGCCCGATGTTCGATACGCATCTACACGGTGCGTGGAAATCTTGTTCAGACGATCGAACATTCGGGCACTGTCGATAACGGACAGGAAGCATGGAATCTGGTGTCGAAGGACGGTATGGACGTCGTCTATGGAGTATATGTCTTTCACGTTGACGCGCCGGGAATCGGCAAAACAATCGGACGCTTTGCGATCATCAAATGAAGCGGGGCCTATCGTGAAAACAATTGCCATATTGCTTATCTGCACCTCGGTTGTTCTCCAGGCACAGCCGGCCGGACGGAATATTTCAAAGGTCGGGACGATCGCCGCATCGTTCCTTGAAATCCCCGTGGGCGCGCGCGCCATCGGCATGGGAAGCGCATTTGCCGGCACGGCCGACGACGCAACGGGACTCTATTGGAATCCGGCGGGCATCGCGCGATTGCCGAATCGCGAAGCGATATTCAATCACATCGACTGGATCGCCGATATGAACTATGACTACGCCGGAGTTGTTTTGCCGCTGGAGGGATTCGGCACAATCGGATTGAGCTTCAACGCGCTGACGATGCCCGAGATGGAAGTACGCACCGTCGAGCGGCCCGAAGGAACGGGTGAACGTTTCAGTTCGGGCAGCTATGCAATGGGAATCCATTATGCGCGCGCACTCTCCGACAAGTTCTCGATCGGATTCACTGCGAAATATATCACGGAGAACATCTGGGATATGACATCGCAGGGATTTGCAATCGACGGCGGAGTGCTCTTCACGACACAATTTTTAAACGGCATGAGAATCGGCGCTGCGATCACGAACTTCGGCACCGATATGCAGCTCTCGGGACGCGATACGCGCACGTTCCATCCGATCGATCAGACGAAGCTCGGGTCGAACGATCGGATTCCTGAGAATATCGAATTGGACAGCTGGCCGCTGCCGTTGAATTTCCAATTCGGCATCGCGGTCGATGTCATGAAATCCGAATCGCATTTGTTCACCGTCGCCGCCGACGCGCTGCATCCGGCAGACAATTATGAAAGCGTCAATCTCGGATTCGAATACGGATTCAGGCAGACATTCTTTGTGAGGGCCGGATATCAGAATTTATTTTTGGTCGACGGCGAAGGCGGATTGTGCGCCGGGGCAGGCATCATGGGTCCGCTGTTTGGCGAAAGCGTGCGGGGACGCATCGATTACGCCTATTCGGATATGGGAAGGCTGAAGGCGGTCAACGTGCTGTCTGTCTCCGTGCTCTTCTAACAGTCTTCACACAGGCAATGTAAGGATCGGATCTATGAATCGGAGAGAAATGTGAAGGAGCATTTGTTGACACAACAACGACTCTCAACGGACGGACAACTGGAATTCAACACGACAATGACTCTCAGCGGACGGACAATAGGAAATCAACGCATAGACAGAAGTGAGAAGATAATGGCAGTCCGTCTCTTCGGTCTCATCATTATGACGTGTCTCATTGTCGTTTGCGCTTCCGGAGCGGACAGGATCGTCTTCACAGAAAAATTCGGGCAGGTGGAAGTGGGCGGACCCTTTGCAGGAGCTGAATTCCACAGAAGCAGGCCTCTGCCCTCGCGGATCAGTTTTTATTATCCTGTTGCCAACAGCATCGATCTGAGCACGGGATACTGGGAGCGCGGCGAGTCGGCGCCGATGACACTCGCTGTGAGCATCGACAGCGGGGCGGTGCTGCCGCTTGGAATAGGCGGATGGGAATATGTGTTGTCGCCGCACACGGTCACATTCCGCAGCGCGAACGACACGATGCGGTGTTCCATCCGTTACGAATTCTGCCTCACGGAGCCGGCGATGGCCGTGACATATACGATTGCGAATTCGTCGACACAGACTCGTTTGTTCGATGTGCGGACACAAAGCTCGATGATTCTGCGAACCTGCCAGACATATGCCCGCAAGATCTCGCCTGTGACGGGTGTCGAATCGCCCGTCAGTGCGGTGATCGCGCGATTCAACGACGCGGATACGGATTCGACGTCGGTGTTTGTTGTGAATGCAGGAGCGCCGCCATACGACATCAGCGTCGAACCCGGCACAGCAGCCGGTC
>DATGXR010000320.1:0-4575 GCA_035298825.1 Bacteroidota bacterium | reverse complement strand
GAGATGATCGGCGAATACGAAAGCAAGGTCTACAAGGGCGGACTCACGAAGCTGGCCGACCATCTCAAGGAGATCCGTCAACTCTTCCTGCAGAGCCTGAAGTATGTTGTCGAGAAAAAGGACGTGACGTTCCAGGAAGTGGCAGCCGAAGATCTCGTGCAGATGTACAGTTATCTCTACATCGGGTATCTGCTGCTGTCTGAAGCCGAGATCGAGCCCCGAAAGGTCTTTATCGCAAACAGGTACATTGTCAAATCACTTGCAAACGCCCGGAAGAATGCCGAGGCGATCAGAAGCGAACTCTTCGGTGACATCCTGCATGCGGACAGGATTCTCCAATAACTTTTTTTCACAGGAAAGGACCACGAATAATGGCGGCAAAGACGAAGTACTTCTATTACAGGATCTACGACGACGAAGAACAATCGAACAACTTCAAAAGCACGCTCGAAGAAAAGAAGATCAGACGGATCCTGAAGGCATACGAAAAGAAGCACGAGGGATATCACAACAAGGAATTTGTCGACTTCCTGAAGAAGCATGATCCGAAGGCCGAGTTCATTGAAGTGACGTACATCTCCTACTGACCGCGGCACTGCATCACGGATCATTCCGTGCGCGACCGGCTGCAGCATTTGCCTGGAAGCCGGGAAAGGATATTTTTTATAAAACCATGACCCCATCTCCGTAATCCGGAATGGGGTCATGTTCGTTTATATGCGTACTGGCGCATCGGGAAGAGCCTACACACCGAAGCGAAGAATGAGGAATCCCGCTCCCACAATGAGCACTGCGCCGGCGAGTTTCAAGCCGAGCCTGTCATCGGAGAAAAAACGTCCCCCATACAGCGAGGCGAAGAGAATGGATGTGCGCTTCACCGCCAGCACAAGCGCTATCGGAGCGTCCTTTGCGGCCTCAAGCTGTGCAAAACGGTATGCCAATGTGAGCACGGCCACAAGCGCGAGCCCGATCAGATTGCGACGCAAAAGAATGAACACTCCCGGGCGATCGGTTGCGACTGCGTCGGCAGATGGCATGCGAACCATGTGATATGTGCGCGTACGAACGGCGATCATCAATCCGAATACGGCGCAATACACAACATGCTGATAGACGAGCACGACGGAAGGATCGATCTTCATTCCGGCGACGAGCTTCTTGTCGACGACAGATGAAATCGCGAAGAGCAGGAGCGCGCCGATGATCGGCGCGTGCGTGTAGAATCCATTTTGACGAGAGGAAACAAATCCGGAAGGTCTGATTTCGATAAGGAATGTGCCGGCCAACATCAGGACAAGCGCGGCCCCCTCCCACACGCCAAGCGATTCACCGAGTGCCGGAACGGACAGCAGCGCGGCTGCGGCCGGTGTGAGTCCGAGCAGGGGCAGCGCCGTGCTGATCTGGTTGCGCCCGAGGGATGTCATCACAAGCAGGAACGCCGCCGCACCCAGAACGGACTTGCCGGCGATCAGCAGAACGACATTCGCAGGAAGCATGGGCATGCCCGCATACACACCAAGCGCGCACGAGAGCACAAGAATCATCACCGATACGTCGAATGAAAATTCAAGCGGACTCAGTCTGAAGAGGATATTTTTCTGCACAATCGCCGCAGCCGCGGACAAGACCGCCGAGGCTCCGGCAAAGAGGAGCCACATCATCGTTCCGGACCTTTATCGATCGTTCTGTCCATTAAAGAGGGAGGCCTTCCCTCGCGGCATTGATCATTGCAAAGGGAATGCTGAGCGTGAGCGTTCCGAAATCCCTGGCCCGTTCGTTCAGCCTCGATTCGATCGCGTCAAAAATGGTTTCCGCTTTTTCTTTCGGCACGATTTTCATCCACGAGTCCATGAACGCAAGCCGGATGAAATAATGGTTGAACATGGCGGTGCCGTCGGCGAAACGATAGGTGAACTGGTCATGCTCCAATTTCCGGATCACGAATCCGTTTTTATGCAGCATCGCCATGATCTCATCAAGTGGTCTGCGCTTTTCGTAAATATGCTTGTGCATCAGCCCGATCTCTTTTTCCATGCGTAGATCCGAGAGCACGCGCTCGAACTCCTCGTAGAACTCGAACATTGTGCGGTCGAGGTTCATCGTCTGGATGAACTGACCTCCTGGCTTGATGATCCTCGCACACTCCGAGATCACCTTCTCCATATCGCCGACATTGTTGATGCCGTTATTGCTCACGATCAGATCGATCGACTCGTTCGCGAGGGGGATCTCTTCGGCGGAGCCTTCGATGAGTCGAATATTCCTGATTCCGTATCTGTCGATCTTTTTTTCGGCCCGGATCATTGCCTCTTTCCATGGATCGATGCCGTACACAGTCGCGCCGTCGCCGAGTCGCATGGCGATTTCCGTCAGCGGAAAGCCGGTCCCGAAGCCGATGTCGAGCGCTGAAATATTCGGCCGATAGTCGACATGCGCAAGCAGCTTCAATCCGAACGGCGCCGACCACAACGGCAGTTCATCGAAGACATCGACAATATCGGAAGGATCTATCTCTGTGCCCAAATATTTTTTCATGTATATGTCTGTTCTTCCCGGACGGTGTGAGAAGCGGTCCCGTCCACTTTTGAATTTGTCGTCAATGGATGATGGATTGGATTGACAGGAGCGCGATGCATGCACGCATCTATGCGATGCCCACACTGACGCTTCTTCGTTCGAAGAGCAATGTGTCTCTCCAGACGCCATTCATCTTTCCGATCTTTTCCCTGTAGCCCACTTTCCTGAATCCATTGGCTTCGTGTATCCTGACGCTCGGGATGTTCTCGGGAAAGATTCCGGCTTGCAGCATCCAATACCCCTCCTTCTCGCTTTCTGCGATCAGTTCGGCAAGGAGCCGGCATCCGATCTTCTGACCGGTAGATTCGGAAGCGACATAGATACTGACCTCCGCGACTCCCGCATAGACGCAGCGTCCCGATACAGCCGACAGTGCGGCCCATCCGGCGACTCCCGATGCATTCTCGGCAACGATCCTGCAGGTGCGAATGTGTCCGCGGTCCCATTCATCCCACGATGGGACCTCACGCTGGAATGTGGCATTACCCGTCTCGATTCCCTGTCGATAGATTGCGGAGACCCGCATCCAGTCATCGGGTGTCATTGGTCTGAAGATGATACGATCCTGATTCATGTGTGTGTGTATGCGAGTATGAGGATTCGGTTCCTGTCCTGAAACCGATGTGATACCGCTTCACCACGGTGAAGACTGATGAGGGAGCGGCATGCGTCAATCTATGGACCTTTGAGGAAAAAAACAAGGCAGGCTATCTTCCTCTCCTTTTAGGAGGAGTCGGCTGCGCCAATGCGGCGATCATCTGCTGCAGCAACGCCGCTTTCTTTTCAGAATACGACCAGATATTTGTTTCAAGCTCATCGATCCCGTCGATGCCGCTTCCAAGCCGCGGTTCGATTTTGCTGGCTTCAGTAAAATGTTTCCGTGCGTTGGCCATGTCATTCCTGACAAAATAGACGAGCGCCAGTCCCACTTCGGCATCCCAATTTTCGCGATCGAGGCCGGTGCTGCGAACGAACGCTTCCTTCGCAAGCAATAATTCATCGCATTCCATGTGGCAGTACCCGATCATATTGTACACCTGCGATTTCATCTGCGTCGAATCGGCAGGCATCACATCGATCGCCTTCGACAGATCGCGCACCGCATTGGCAAATTGTTTCATCTCGATGTAGCCTGCGCTGCGAATGATATACGCCTGTGCGAATGCTGGTTTGATACGGATGAGCTGCATCATGCCCTCGACCACATTCGGAAAATCCTTCATGACTCCGTATGCTCCGCTGCGCATCATATACGCGTCGACATAATCAGGTTTCAGTTCAATGGCCTTCGTGTAGTCGCGTATGGCATTCGGATATTCATCGAGCGCCGCGTAGAGTCCGCCGCGCATAAAATAGATATCGGGTTGGTTTGGTTCAAGTTCGATCGATCGGGAAAAATCGTTGATCGCATTCCGACGATCCCGGAAGGCCGCATAGATGTTGCCGCGAATGAAATACATCATCGCCTTGCCGGGTGCGAGACCGATAGCCGTTGTCACATCATAGATCGCGTTGAGAGAATCATGAAGATTCATGTACATAATACCGCGGGCCAGCCATGCTCCGATGAAATTCGGTTTAAGGTCCAGTGTTGCAGAAAAATCGGCAAGGGCATCCGTAAATTCGCCCAGATTGGAACGTGCGTCGCCGCGTCCGAAGAAGGCCTGTGTAAAATGGGGATCGATACCGATAGCGGAAGTGAAGTCGACGATTGCTTTGCGATAGTCCTTTTTTGCCGCATACGTGTTGCCGCGAAAGAAATACGCTTCGGCATTCACGGAATCCATCAGGATGGCGTTCGAGAAAAGCACAAGCGCTTCGTCAAATCGTCCCGCCTGATGCGCGGCTTTTCCTTCATCGCAGAGTTCAGCAACAGATTGCTGGGCAACCGCCGGCATCTGCAACGCCAGTACAACAAGCAACAGAAGCAACCGTCTCATAACAAATGTCCCCCCGACATTTGAATCATCAGACTATCGCAGGAAGATGAACGATCTG
>DATGXR010000319.1:0-7654 GCA_035298825.1 Bacteroidota bacterium | reverse complement strand
CCGCTGTAGGCGGGCCAGTAACTGAGCTGCGTATTGAGATCGCTGTGGAAATCGCCTTTCCACGGGGGCAGCTTGCCGTTGTCGGCAGTCCAGATCGCCTGCAGCGAAATCGGCGGGGCGCCTGTGCGCGAGGCGGCGCCGAATTTGTACACCTCACGGTACCACTGACTCTCCAGCTGCTTGTCCGGCAGAACGATCGACGCTTTCGACCAGAATTGTTTCCACCATACCTTATGTGCGACAGAGGCATCGTCGAATGAAATGCCGGACGCCTGCGCAACAAGTTCCGATGCCGTCGGCAGTTTCGGCTTGTCCGCACGATGCGAGGAAATACTGACGATGCCCTGCGATGTCAGTCCGGATCCGATCGAGGCGAGCGCCGCCTGATATGAAAATGTTCCCCAGCCCGGCTGATCGTAGATCGTCACATTCTTTTGTGTGCTCATCGTTCCGCGGGCATATCCCAGGCGGCTGAGATCCTGTCCTCCGACAACCGCATTTTTTGTGGACGTGTCCGTGGGTGCTCCATACGGCGGCGCCACAAGCGACGCACGCGGAACGGCATCGGGAATCGGAACAAGGGCCGTATTGCGCCAGCTGTAACGAACAAGCGGCTGTGTCGCATCAACGAACGCTCTGAACACCATGCCGCTTTTCCACCGGATCGTGCACATGGCCGTTGCAAGATCCAACTCCGCTGCGACGACTTCCCCCATCCGGCTGATGTCGAATTCAACGGCGGCTCCGGGAAGCTTCGTCGGAGCGGCATCGCGGTCATACGGCTCATCGGCAACTTTCCACACCGTATCCCAATCGCGCGAGAGTCGATGCTGATACGCCCATGCGTATGTATACTTGTCGATCTCCGCCATCGGCCGCAGATCCCACAGATCGGCCCGGTCGACTGAGAGTCGCAGCTTTCCCTCCTTCTGCCAGACAAGCACACCGCACATTCCGTTACCGAGCGGCAATCCACGGTCCCACTGCGCGGGGATGCGCGTGAATTTCAGATTATGCTCGGCCGTGGGCTGCGCCCATGTCTGCGGCACGAATCGGCCGCAGAGGGTTGCAATGACAAGGAGCGAAAAAATATATCGTGGTGACAATTTCATAAATGACTATCGTGCTTCAATAATGATAATGCCTGATCGGCTTCGGATCGGATGAACTTTATTGGACAACAATTTCGTCGATGAACAACCACGCCGGCGCTCCCGCGCCAGGATGCCAGACGGGACATTTCTTGACGCTTTCCGCTTTCACTTTCACGTACCGCGCCTTCAATTGTTTGTACTCGGCCGGAAAATCTTTCAGAATGACTGTGGAAGTTTTCTGCGACACTGTGTTCGGGATCGTCTTTGCATTCGTGAAGTGGACATTATCCTGCGAGAGCGAGATTTCAACTTTCACCGGCAGGAAGACATACGAATTGCTCTCGAGAAGGAATCGCGGCACAACCGAGGAGATCGTCTTTTCAGTGCCGAGATCGATCACGCCTTCAAAATCCACTCCCTCGTATCCCTGCCACGATCCGTCGCGGAAATTGTTCGTGCCGCGCACACCGTCGACCACCGCGTTGGCGCCTCCGGCCCTGTAGCGCTCATCGTAGCGGTGCTTGAGCATGACAGACGCACCGATCGCCTGATGAAAATCGAAGGCGAGCGAATACTGCTTGCCGATGAAGTTTCCGTTCTTGAAGGCCGCGAGCGTCACGGTCGTTGTTTTTCCGATCGTGATCGGTCCGGTATAAGCGTGCGACGTCGTCTCGGGCATCGTGCCGTCTGTCGTGTAGCGAATGTCGATGTCCCGCTGCCCCTGTGTCACCGAGAGCGTGAACTCCTTCTTCACCGCATCGTACGTCGAGACGGGTGTAATGACTTTCGATTCTCTTCCATACTGGATGCCGAGCGCCGAGAGATCGTCGTACGAGCGCTGCACGCGCGTGTAGAATTCGTCGTAATTCCTGTTCTCCGGATTATTCCAGAACACTTCGGCAAGCGCAAGGAGCCGGGGAAAGAGCTTGCTGTCAACAGTTTCCTGCGGAGCCTGTTCGCTCCAGAGATTGGCCTCCGAACCGATCACATATTTCCGCTGTTCCGCCGTCAATCCGTCAGGCACGGGCATGAACGAATAGGCCACGCGCAAATCGAGATCATCCGGGTCATGATCCAGATATGTGTGCGAAGTCGGCGACGAGATCGTGTAGTGCGCAAGCTTCGCCGCTTCGATCGCACCCTGGTTGCTCTGCCACGACTGGACAATCGCTCCGGGTGCAAGGCCGCCCTGCAGAATCTCATCCCACCCGATGACTTCCTTTCCCTTCGACTGCAGATACTTCGATATGCGCTTGATGAAGTAACTCTGCAGCTCATGCTCGTTCTTCAATCGTTCCGCGCGTATGCGGGCCTGACACTTCGGACATTTCTTCCAGCGATCCCTCGGCGCTTCATCGCCGCCGATGTGAATGTACGGGCCGGGGAACAGTCCCACGACCTCGTCGAGCACGTTTTGCAGGAACGTATACGTCGACTCGCGTCCCGCGCAGTAGATGTCTTTATGCACGCCCCACATATTCGTCACTTCAAACGGTCCGCCTGTGCACGAATTCTCGGGATACGCCGCGAGCGAGGCAAGCGAATGGCCCGGCATTTCGATCTCGGGCACGACAGTGATGGCACGGCTCTGCGCATAGGCGACGATATCGCGGATCTGGTCCTGCGTGTAAAATCCGCCGTACGTCGTGCCGTCGCCTTCTTTTCGCCACGCGCCGACAGAAGTCAGGCGGGGATATTTTTTGATCTCGATTCTCCATCCCTGATCGTCAGTGAGATGCCAATGGAAGATGTTGAATTTATAATAGGCAAGGATGTCGATATAGCGCTTGATGAACGCCGGCGATTGAAAATGGCGCGCGCAATCGAAGTTCAATCCGCGCCAGCTGAATTTCGGGACGTCCATGATCCGGCATCCCGGAAGGGCGATTGCTGTTCCTGCTTTTGCCTTTTTGGCCGAAGCCGGGATCATCTGCAGGAATGTCTGTATGGCCCTCACAAGTGCATCGTCGCTCGAGGCGATGATTTCCACTTTCTGTGCAGATACACGCAGTGTGTACGCTTCTTTATTATTGACCAACGGATTCGGGAAAATTTCCATCACGATACGCGTGCGATCGCTCTTTGCCGGATCCGGTTCGAGTGTAATACCTGTTAATTCTTTCACACGCGCGGTGAAATATGCGTTCATCGCGCGCGAAGGAGTGACATACAACGTTTGATTCGACAACATAAATGTTTCGCCGTTCCATTCAACATGATCCGGCATCGGGATGAATGCCGGCTTCACATCATCTGCCATCACGGGAAGCGAAAACGCCACAGCGGCGCAAACAAGCAGTTGAACGATTTTCATGGTAGTCTTCATAAAAAAAAATTTCTTTATAGATGATCGCTGCCGCATGCGCGGCGATGCGCATGTCGTTGCTTACTTCGTCACGGTGATGTCTGTCGTGTGCAGATCTTTCGCGGCCGATGAAGAACCAATCATAATCACATAGCGATCAGGCTCGACAGAGAATCCTTTTCCGTCGATCCAGCGTGAGAGCGTTTCGGGGGCGATCGTGAACGTGACCGGTTTTGTTTCGCCCTGCTTCAGAAACACGCGCTGGAATCCCTTCAACGTCTTCACCGGTTTATCGTCACCTGCTGCCTTCACATACAACTGCACGACTTCCTCGCCGTCCGCCTTGCCGGTATTCGTCACATCGACTGTTACGACAGTCGAGTCATGCGCGCCGATGCTCGATTTCGATGCGCGCGGCGTCGCATACGTGAATGTCGTATAGCTCAGACCGTAGCCGAACGGATAGAGCGGCTCGCCTCTGAAATATCGGTACGTCCGGTTTTTCATATTATAGTCCTTGAAATCCGGCAGCTGGTCCACTCCCGTATAAAATGTGACAGGAAGTCGTCCCGACGGATTCGTATCACCGAAGAGGATATCGGCGATCGCCGTGCCCGCCGATTGTCCCGGATACCATGCTTCGACGATGGCGGGAAGATGCGCGTTTTCCCAATTCACGGAGACGGCGCTTCCGTTCAACAGCACGAGAACGACGGGTTTGCCGAGGGCCTGGATTTTTTTGATGAAGGCCGATTGCGATTCAGGCAGATCGAGCGTCATCCTGTCGCCGCCCTTGAATCCCTTCACTTCTACTTTCATCTCTTCGCCTTCAAGCCGCGGAGAGAGCCCCATGCACATCACGACCACGTCCGATTTTTTCGCAGCGGCGATGGCGCGCTGCTCGAGACCGTCGTCGGGCGCCGACCAGATGAGCTGCATAAACGAATAGCGAAGTTTTTTATAGAACTCGATTTTGATCTTGTACGCCTTGTCCGCCGTCAGTTGAAGATCTGTGTACGTCTTGTTGGGATCGAACTCGCCGTCGAATTTCACGAACAGCGTATCTTCCACATAGATCCTGAATCCGTTGAAACCATAGCCGCCGAGCACGTACCGGCCCGTCTTTTTCGGCACAAGCACACCCGACCAACGGATGCCGAAATCATCCGGATCGAATGACGAATCGGGCGCGCCATCCCACCAGGCGAAATCGATATTCTTATCGATCCGCGTGAAGGCGGGCGTTCCCTTCAGATCCCTGTTGCTGAAATATTCGCCGCGTAAGCCTTTCTGTTTTCTGTCGGCCGCCGTATAGAGGAACGATGCTCCGACCACATCGAACGATGGCATACCGTCGGCAAGTTCGCAACCGCGTTCATACAACACTGTCGCATTCTTCAGCTTCGCCCTGATGCCGTCGAGCGGCGTCACCGGCTGCGAGGGGAAGCCGTTATAATTGCCGAGCAGGACTTCCACATCGTTTGCATTCGGCCCGAGCACGGCCACTGTGCGGAGATCTTTGCGCAACGGCAGCAGATGTTTTTCGTTCTTCAGGAGCACGATCGATTTACGTGCGGCTTCGAGCGCAATCGTTTTATTTTCCTTCGTGTCGAAATCGCGGAGGCGCGAGTACGGCACCATTTCCGGCGCATCGAACATGCCGAGCTTCATGCGGGCTGTGAAGACGCGCTTGATTGAAACGTCGAGATCCGACTCCTGGAGCATCGTGTCTTTCACACCCTGCACGAGCGTCGGATAGGAGTTACCGCACTCGAGATCGGTGCCCGATTTCACGGCGACAGCGGCGGCTTCCTCCTGCGACTTCACGATCTTGTGGAAGTTATACATATCGGGCACGGCCCAGCAATCCGATACCACCAGTCCCTTGAATCCCCATTCATCCCGGAGAATTTTTTGTTCAAGCAGCTCGCTGCCGCAACAGGCTTCGCCGCGGAATCTGGTGTAGGCGCACATGACCGATTGCGCATGACCTTCCACGACGCAGCGCTTGAAGTGCGGCAGATAGGTTTCGCGCAGATCGTAGTCGCTCACGATCGCATTGAATGTATGACGATCGGGTTCGGGTCCACTGTGAACGGCGAGATGTTTCGGCGTGGCGATTGTTTTAAGATACCGGGGATCGGTGCCTTGAAGGCCCTTCACAAATTCGACTCCCATCGCTCCCGTGAGGTACGGATCTTCACCGTATGTTTCCATGCCGCGGCCCCATCGCGGATCGCGGAAGATGTTGATGTTCGGCGACCAGAGCGTAATGCCCTGATAGATGCCGCGCTTGTTGCGCGCCGTGGCGCGATTGTACTTGGCGCGCGCCTCGTCCGAGATCACAGTCGAGATCCTGTTCATGAGCGTCGGATCCCACGTGGCTGCAAGTCCGATCGCCTGCGGAAAGACTGTGGCGATGCCGTTGCGGGCGAGTCCGTGAAGCGATTCGTTCCACCAATTGTATTCCGGAATGCCGAGCCGCTCGATGGCAGGAGAGTTGTAAACCATCTGCGAGACTTTTTCTTCGAGCGTCATGCGCGACACAAGATCGTTCACGCGCTGCTCGATGGACAGGCTCGAGTTTTTATAAGGGGCGGATTCCTGTGCGCTCGCAATGAGCGGAAGAAGAACAACGAACAGCAGTATTTTTTTCATTGACGGTAACCAGAGTGTTGGCATATGGGATTGAATGTACAATCGGATTAATTTTCAAAAATACGATATCACAATGTCGAAGTCAGGATGTCGCGTCGTTCACGATAAACTTTCAGGATCAATTCGCCGAAAAGCGAGTTGGCCCAGGCAAACCACGACCGCGTAAATTCGCATGCGTCGTTTTTATCGAATGACTCGTGCATGAACCATGTGCCTGCATGCGTTGATTTAAGCATGCGAAGGCATCGAACAATCTCATCGTCGTCTGTCGACGTCAATGCCTGCATCGTGAGACTGATGGGCCAGATCCTGTCAACAAGCGTATGCGGACTGCCGATGCCGCGTGCGGCCACTCCTTCGAAGAAATACGGATTGTTTCTGCTCAAGACAAAATTTCTTGTGTTGCGATACACGGGATCGTCAGCCGGACAGCATCCGAGATACGGAAGCGAGAGCAGACTCGGGACATTGGCATCGTCCATGAATAATCGATTGCCGAAACCGTCGATCTCGTATGCGTAGAGCGCTCCGAATTTCCCGTGCACGGCAACGGCGGAGTCGCGCACCGCCTGCTCGATCTCGGAAGCAAGCGCCTCGCAGTCGCCGGCGAATTGTCCGTCGCGGATGATCTCACGGAACATTTCAGCAAGCTGACGCAGTGACACCACGGCAAAGAGATTCGAGGGGATCAAAAATGGAAAAATCGTTGCATCGTCCGACGGTCTGAATGTCGACGCGATGAGACCGTTCGGGGCAATCGGATTCCCATATCCGTTGCCTGGAACTGTATCCGTACTCCAGGCTGTGGTCCTGCCGAAACGGTAGGGTCCGGGACCGTCCTTGCGCTGCTGTTCCCTGAACGTTTTGAGCGTGAGCCGTGCGGCCGACTGCCATGCGGCATCGAAACAGGATGTGTCCCCCGTCGACTTCCAAAATCCGTACGCCAGCCTGACCGGATAACAGAGCGAATCGATCTCCCATTTGCGCTCATGAAGCTCGGGCTTCATCTCCGTGTGGTCTCCGGCCCACTCGGATCCAGTCGGTCCGTCGTTAAACGCGTTGGCATACGGATCGATCGTGATGCATGCGGTCTGACGATTGATCACGCCGCGCAGGAGCTGCATAAGTGCGTCGTCGCCGGATGCAAGCGCAACGTACGGCCACACCTGGGCTGTCGAATCCCTGAGCCACATCGCATTGATATCGCCGGTCACGACAAACGCATCGGGCTTGCCGTCTTTGACGGACGCATGGACTGTCGTATCAAGTGTGTTGGGAAAACAGTTTTCAAACAAAATGGCGAGGTCCTGATCGGCCATGCATGCGGTAACGGCGGAAATCATCTCTTCGACGGCGCGGCTTGTAAACTTTCGTTGATCCGATTGCGGTCTGCGGCGTTCCATGTTATTGTTTCACCTGAGTGGTCCACGTCAGGCCGTCTGTGCGAATGTGCAGCGTCGATGTATGATCCGCGCGTTGAAGCGTTGCGGCAAACATCGTCGGCGTGCATTCAATCACCGGAGCAGCCTCATATTCCGGTACAGCGCGCGCCTCGAGTCCGAGCGCACGCAGATTTGATGTATAGGAACCGTTCGTT
>DATGXR010000318.1:0-2598 GCA_035298825.1 Bacteroidota bacterium | reverse complement strand
GTATGATCTGATGTCGATTCCGGTCAATCAGACCGGGACCGGAACAGGGACGTTCGAGCTTATCCCTGCCGGATTCGCAGACGGAGCCGATCCCTATCTCGAAATCGGCGAAGCCGGAGAGGTGCTTGATTACGGCAATCCGTTCTATCAGAACGCGACGGTTGTTGCATTGCCGGTCGAACTCGTGTCGTTTACAGTCTCGGCCGAAAAGCAATCGGCTGTGCTGAACTGGAAGACTGCAACCGAGCGGAACAATGCCGGATTCGATATTGAGCGGGCGGCAGTCCGCGTGTCGGAATCGGAGAAGAAATGGTCGAAGGTCGGTCATGTGGATGGAAACGGAACATGCAATGCACCGAAGGCGTATGCGTTTAAGAACAAGAATATTCAGTCGGGGAAGTACGCCTACCGGTTGAAGCAGATCGACCGCGACGGCGCCTTTACCTATTCACAGGAAGTGGAGGCCGAAATCGCGGTGCCGACTGAGTTCGCATTGTCGCAGAACTATCCGAATCCCTTCAATCCCGCAACGACGGTCAATTATTCTGTTGCGCGAAAGGGGGCGGCCTCGATCAAAATTTATGATATCACCGGACGCGAAGTGAAAACGGTGTTCGACGAAGTAAAGGAGGCGGGATATTATTCTGTCTCTATCGATTGCAGTTCGATGGCGACCGGCGTGTACCTGTACCGCATGACCGCAGTGAACGGGGGAGCTGTCTTTACAGACACGAAGCGGTTCGTGCTGCTCAAATAATACACGCCGAGCGCGGTTGAAGGGAGCCCCGGACACTGCCCCCGGGGTTCCCTTTCGACTTCCGCATCGATTGCTTCGGTCATGCAGAAAGTTGCAATCGCTCGCTGTCCTTCCTATATTTCAATCCTGAGACAATCGCGTTTCAATGGATGCACTATCGAAAGGACACTTCATGGACAGGTTATATTCGCCGTGGCGCTCGCGCTACATCGCCACATTCAAAGATGAAAAAAAGAACGAAGGCGCGTCGCTGTTTACACGCGTTGCCGGTGAGAAAAACGATACGAAAAATCTTGTGCTTGCCCGCCGTAAACACTGCTTCGTCATGATGAATCTGTATCCTTACAACAGCGGCCACCTGATGGTCGTCCCGTATAAAAAAACATCCGATCTCGCAGACTTGTCGCCGGAAGAGCAGCTCGAGATTATGCAGACAACGACTGAAATGATCGAGCTTCTGAAGAAAACACTCAAACCGCATGGTTTTAATTTCGGATCCAACCTGGGTCGTGTGGCAGGGGCCGGCATCGACGACCATATTCATTTCCATATCGTGCCGCGATGGAATGGGGATATGAATTTCATGCCTACGATTGCCGATACGAAAGTGGTGTCGGAATCGATGCGCGACACATATAAACGGCTGAAAAAAAATCTCGCAAAGAAAAAATAACAACAGACAGAGCAACACCCATCATTTCATCATCTTTATTCAGTGAACGTCAAAGCCCGACACTGTCCCGAGTGATGCATCATCACTTGCAGCGTTCGGGCTTCTGCGTTTTCCGGACTGCGTCTCAACTTGCACTCCTGTGAAAAAATCCGTACTGTTTACAGGTAAGTACTTGCATCGTTTTCTGTAAACATCTCTCTCACGATCGCCTGAGGAACATAATGAAAAATAAAATACTCCTGCTTCTGCTGATTTTTGCCTTCGTTCCCCTCCATTCCCAGATCAAAGAAAATGATCCGTTGCCAATCGATCCGGCCATCACCGTCGGAAAACTGCCCAACGGGATGACCTATTACATCAAACGAAATGCCAAACCGGAAAAGCGTGTCGAACTGCGGCTTGCAGTGAAGGCCGGCTCTGTGCTCGAGGACGACGACCAGCAGGGGCTCGCACATTTCGTGGAACATATGGCATTCAACGGCACGAAGAATTTCCCGAAACAGGATCTTGTGGATTTCGTCGAAAAGACCGGCGTCCGCTTCGGACCGCATTTGAACGCATCAACAAGCTTCGACCAGACGATCTATATGTTGCAGGTGCCCTCGGACAGCGAAGCGACACTGAAAAAGGCGTTCCAGATCTTCGATGACTGGGCGCATAATATCTCGTTCGACGACAAGGAAATCGACAAAGAGCGCGGCGTCATCATCGAGGAATGGCGCCTGGGACGAGGCGCTCAGGAGCGCATACAAAACAAACACAACCCCGTGCTCTTCTACAAATCGAAATACGCAGAGCGTCTTCCTATCGGAAAGAAGGAAGTGCTGGACACCTGCTCGCACGAATCGCTGCGCCGCTTCTATAAGGAATGGTACAGACCGGATCTCATGGCGTTCGTCGTCGTGGGAGATATCGATAAGACAGTGGCTGAAGCCCTCATCAGGGAACATTTCACGTCGCTCACAAATCCTCCGAATGAACGTCCGCGCGAGGTGTATACGCTTCCGGATCATCCACAGACGCTCGTGTCGATCGCAACAGATGCCGAAATGCCTGTGGCGAATGTCACCGTGCTCTTCGAGCGTAATGAGCAAAAAGAGCGTCTCGTTTCCGAATATCGCAAATCGATAGCCGGCCGCCTCTATGATGCGATGCTCAACATCCGTTT
>DATGXR010000317.1:0-2167 GCA_035298825.1 Bacteroidota bacterium | reverse complement strand
ATTGCAACTTGCATATTGATGTTCCGTATGTTATATTATAGACCAGAAAACGAAACGAGTCGAAAATGCGAGAATCTGACAAAGACGAAATCATACGAGCCGCAATTCTGAAGGCAGCGGAAAATTTATTCCAACGGTGGGGATTGCATAAAACCACAATGGAAGATATTGCCCGTGAAGCCGGCAAGGGGAAGAGCACACTCTATTATTATTACCAGAGCAAGGAAGAGATCTTCGATACGGTAATTACAACGGCCATCGATTCTATCATAAATAAAGCGAAGGATTCGACTGAGGGTATCCCATCGGCGAAAGGAAAGATCAGGAATTATATTGTTACCACACTCATGGAATTGAAGCACTATGGCAGCGCATTTACAATCGTACGCACGGAAATCAAGCGAAATACCGGCTTTCTTGAGAAGCTGCGAAAACTATATGAATTCAGGATACAAGGTCATATCAGAGAGATTCTGGTCCTCGGAATGGCGACAAATGAATATACTTTTGCCGATGAGAACGAATTGACTCTTGCCGTGACAACCACTGTCGGTTTATTGCATGCGATGGAACTCTACCTGCTGCTTGAAAACGATGATAGTGCTGTGATCGAAATGGCCGCAAAATTGATTGCAAATGGTATCTGATTTTTTTTATACAAAAATCGACTGAAAAACGAATCTAGTCTAAATAACCAATATTTGTAAATCACTGAAAAAGCGAAATACTGCCAAAGAAGCAGTATTTTTTACATATAATATTCGACCAAAATACATAATTAGTCCAATAATCGAAGGAGTAACCATGAATCGACCTCAATCTGTTGTCTCAGTTTTGTGTCTTGTCGTGCTGCTTGCGGCCGGGTGCAATACTTCCAATGAGTCCGGCCGGCAGCCGGTGAATGTTGAAGTCAAAAAAGTTGCCGCGGCCGATGGGCGCGAGAGTCTGGCGTACAGCGGCACCATCGAAGAATCTGAAACCATTCCCTTGAGTTTTTCACTGCCCGGCACCGTTCTTCATGTTTACGTGACCGAGGGTCAGCCCGTGAAGAAAGGCGCGCTCCTGGCTGAGATGGACAACACGACGTACCGGAACGCCTATCAGATGGCAAAGGCGACCGAGCAACAGGCGGAGGATGCGTTCAACCGTCTGACTCCGATGCACACCAATGGCACGATGTCGGAAATAAAATATGTCGAAGTGCAAACCGCCCTGCAGCAGGCACGAGCTTCTGCAGCGATCGCAAAGAAAAATCTGGACGACTGCAGGCTGATCGCGACCACGGACGGCTTTGTGGGACGGCGAACGATTGAGCCTGGCATGTCCGTAGTTCCCGGTATGGCCTCCATTTCGATTGTGAAGATCGCAAAAGTGTACGCACGAGTCTCGATCTCGGAAAACGAGATCGCGCGGATCAATAAGGGAGACAAGGCGTCTGTCAGGATCGGCGCGCTCGGCTCTGGCGAGCAGGAGGGAGTGGTCGAGGAGATCGGGGTTGTGGCCGATCCGTTTGCCCATTCATATAAAATAAAAATTGCGCTCGCCAACACGAACGGGAAAATGAAACCGGGGATGGTCTGCACCGCCAGTCTGCGCACTGACGGAACCACACACGGCGTCGTTGTGCCGCAAGAGGCGGTGATGCCCGATGAGAATGGTAATAGTTTTGTGTATCGTGGGGACACGACGAGCCGCAAGGCATCGCGCATCTATGTGAAGCTGGGAACACTTGTTGCGACCGGGACTGAAATTGCGAAGGGTCTCAACGAAAACGATCTGGTCGTGGTAACGGGCCAGCATAAACTCGTCGATCAATCACTTGTCCATATCGTCAACTGAGTGCATCCTGAAAGTAAAAACGAATGAAAACGAATCATCGATTACTCGAACTACTGCTGCAATACAAGCAGGTATTATATATTGTCACTGGTATCGGCGTCATCGCCGGAATGATCGCACTCATTCTCATGCCGCGGGATGAGTATCCGGAATTCAAGATCAGACAGGGAATCATTGTCGCCGTTTTCCCCGGAGCGTCATCCCAACAGGTCGAAGAACAGGTTACCTCGAAGATCGAAAAATATCTGTTCCAGTACAAGTCCGTCGATCGGTCCAAGACGTACTCCGTGTCGAAGGAAAATGTCATGGTGATCTACGTGGAGGTATC
>DATGXR010000316.1:0-6611 GCA_035298825.1 Bacteroidota bacterium | reverse complement strand
AAAAAGTTTATCGGCCTCGTCGATGCGCGTTTCAAAATCGGAACGCCGCTGGGCGCCGCCATGCACATTCCAGAACTGGTTGAGCAGCTGTTCGCGCTCGGCAACGGCGGCGGACCGGAGCGAATCAAACTCCTCTCTGCGCAGAATGAAGCGCATGGCTTCGACGATCTCGTCTGAATCAGGATGAAGCGATCTTCGACGGAAGAGCCGGATGACGCTCACGGCGCTGTCCTTGCGCTCGCCGTTGAACATGCGGATCCTCAGTTCCATCACCGTGAACCCAAGCGGAGGCATGGGATAATAATTGACGAAGGGCAGCGTGCCCTCGACGCCCGCGGTTCTGACAGTCCGCGATTTGTAGACGAGCGAATCGAGCCGACGCGGGGGGACGGCCACCATCTGGATGTACGGCGGCGACATCGTCACATTCGCCATTCCCGCCTTGCCGAGTTCGTACGATTGCTTCATATATCTGAAGTCGGCGATGATCGTATCCTGTCCGTGGATATTGTAAAGCTCCTGAAACACGCCGATCGAATCGCGCGCATACCAAAGCGTCTGAGGAAAGAGCGGCCTGAGCACGATTCCCTTTTCCTCGTTTTTCGGCTTCATCAGCAACAGGACTGTGCTCGCAGCCTTGCACTCAGTCGCGAAATTGCAGACTGAAAGTTCCGATTTCTTCGTGTAGCGTACGAGCGAATTCTGATCGGTCGACGAGCATTCGAGCTCGTACGTGCCGGGAGACAGCGTGAACGACTGGAGAAACGCGTCTGCGCTGAGCGAGATGGTCTCTTCGTACGTGGCGACATCGATCGTGCGTGATACGTCGTGCGACTGCACAGGTTCGCCGTCGTCGCCTCTGATGACGAAGACGACCGTGTAGGAGGCCGAATACCCCTTCTCGCTTTTTTGAAACCGGAGACGGTCGTACTGCATCTGCACGTAGAGATCGACGCGCGTCTCCAGTCCGGCGCGGACGCTCATGATATAGAGGTCGTACGCGGGCTGCATCATTTTTTTATACCGCGCGACCGAATAGCAATCGGTCTGCGTTTCGTGGCTCGACTTGCAGCCGGCCGCGATTACGCAGAACATACAGAGCATCAGGAATTCCCGCTTCATATGCGTCTATGCCCCCCGGGATTGTGTATTACTCCTCGAGCGATCGTTCGACGAAATTGATGAGATCGCTTCGTTCATCCAATTGAAAAGCCTGCGCCTTCGTGTAGACAAAGTTATTGGCATACCAGAGCGCCGCAAGCGCGCGGTCGTAGAGGCCGATTTCAAAAAACACATCGCCCGCAAGCCGGGCTGCGCCGAATTTTGCCGAGGCATCGGTCAGCGCGTATGCGGCTTTCTCGTACATAAGGCCAGCGGCTTGCGCGTCTCCGTTTTTTCTGTACTCATTGGCGAGAAGAAAGGCGATGACCCCTGCATGCGATTCGACAGGTTCCTTCTCGTACGACGTCCTGAGAAATTTTCCCCGCAGCGTATCGTCCATTCCTCCATACGTCGCGCGCTGCACCAGACGAGCAAGACCGGTATCCAAGGCGCCCAGACGCCTGACAACAGCAGCGTCTGTAAACGATTCGCTGTAGTGGAGATCTTCCGCGCGATGGTAGAGCGCCATTGCGCGCGCGAACTCACCTCGTTGCACGCAGGCATCGCCTGCAAGCAGCAGAATTGACGGATTGAGCGCAAGCAGCGAACGCGGACCGAATGCGTCGTACATCGCCAACAGCTCCGAAGGTTTTTGCTGAAGCAGATAGGCCGAGAATAATCCTCTGAGCGAATAGGCGGTCTTCGCATCGTCGAATGACGAGGCGAATTCGGACTCCGCGCGGGCATATTGTTTCTCGCGAAGCAGATTCAATCCACGGCGATTTTTCTCTGCGGTGACGCGCGCGCAGGTCTTGCGGAAAATCGACTGCTGCGTGAACAACAGCTTCACCGTTTCAGGCGGGATGAGCGAACAGTCGACAGTGGCAAGGAATTGTTTCCAGGCGTCGACGCAGTCAGTAAGCGGACGGCCATAGATTCCCATGAAGTTCCCCGAGCGAAACACTTTTTTAAACTGCTCGATGCCGAAGCGGTCGATCATGTAGCGCGAAAACGATCCCGCAACGAGATAGGCGTATGTGCTTTGCTGCGTTGAAAATCCGGTGATATGAAAGAGCGATTCCACATCACCCATCAGGCTGTCGCGCAGCAGCGCCGCCGAATATTCATGCGGTGTGAAGAGTCCCTCGTCCCAGTCAGTCGCGACGGCCAGTCCCTCGTTCATTCCGAGGCGGATGCTCGCCTTGATCACCGGACTGCCGAACTGGGACGCCAATGCATGGACCAACTCATGCCGGAACGATTGATCGAATACGTCGAACTGAAGATGGATTTCGTGCAGCCATGGCTTTGCGATATTCGTGAGCGCTGCGCCGATAAACTTCCGCTTGGCCTCCGCATCGGGATAAAGATAGATCTCCGTTTTTTCAACGGCTGCGGGACGCAGATGGAGACGCTCGACCAGCGTCCAGTACTGGTATTCGGCCTTGGCCTTGATCGCCTTTGCCTCGATGGCGCTTGCATTCCGTTCCGAATAATAAATGATGAAATGATCGGACTCGGTCCTTCGCCCGATCTGCTCGCGGATGTAGTTCCGGCTGTATTCGAATCCGAGCGCATTGCCGAAGAGCTCGCCGCCGATGACGATCAACGCACAGAGTATAAACGCTCCCGCAAGCACCGGATGTGGTTTGTGTTGCACAAGGGCGCGCAGATTTCCAAGCGCCGAACGCGACCACTCGTAATCTCCGATCTGAAAAAAGAACCATACCCAGAGCATGATCGTCGCCGTGAATGTGAATTCACGGAAGAGCACAAGCGTCGACAGATCGCTCAGCAGTTCGTCGTATGTGATCCCGGGGAAATAGCCGAGGATTGTGTTGTAGGCGAAGAGCTGGGGAAGAAAATATGTCGTGATGACGATGCGAATCAGAAGAGCCGCAACGATGAGCGTGAAGACAAGCCGCGCACGTTTGAAATACATTGCGGTGATCATGCCCAGCGAGACGGAGAAGATCATCGTGATGCCGGGCAGCAGGATGTAATACGCGGCGCCAGAAGTGAACGAACAGTTCTTGACGGCCAGGGCGTTGGCGCTCATGACCGCGAACGGGATCAGCAGCAGCAGTCCGTTGATAAAGAGATAATCGGCGAGAATGAACATCCACGTCTGCCGCGACAAAGGCCTGGCCAGATGCACGCGCGCGAGAGTGATCGTGATCATTCCCGTGCACAAGGCTACGGGCAGCGTCATCAGTGCCGAAAACTCATATCCCAGATAATTGAACAACGGAATCTGCGTCAACACCCCTGCGAGCAAAAAATAAATCAGCGCGGCGCTTTGCACGGCAGGGAGCCGAAAGTATGCGCGATATAGGTCCATGCATACAAGGTACGCAGATTTTACAGGAAATAAAAATCGTCACGCGTCGGCGTCCGACACGCCCTTCGAATCAACGCGGCTGATGACGAGCGGTCCGAAGACGGGCGCCGTTTCGCCGTACGAGAACGCGCGCGCAATGCGCTCCGATGCGCCGACGAGCATCGCTTCGTTGTCGGTGAAGACCTCGGCCACGCACTCGCCGCGGGCGACTGCATCGCCAGATTTTTTCCGAAGCAGGATGCCGGCTTTCGGATCGATCACGCCGTCGACTTTCGTTCGTCCGGCTCCGAGCATGATGCCGGCGAATCCGAGTTCGAGCGAATCGATCGCTGTGATGAATCCGCCGCGTCTCGCCGTAATTTCGACGCGGTGCTTCGATTCCGGATAGCGCTCCGGATGCTCGAGCAATGTGTCGTCTCCTCCCTGCCGGCGCACAAGCGAACGGAATTTTTCGTAGGCGCGTCCGCTTGCAACCGCTTCCTTGCAACGCTCGATGCCTTCGCCGAGGCTCGACGCTTTTTTGCCGAGCATCACCATCGCTCCGCCGAGCGTGTACGTGAGTTCCATGATATCGGGAATGTGACGTCCCTTGAGGCACTCGACTGATTCGACGACCTCGAGCCAGTTGCCGATCGCATATCCCAGGGGTTCGTCCATGCGCGTGATGAACGCGATTGTTTCCTTGCCGAAATTCGTGCCGATGCCCACCAGCGCCTGCGCCAGTTCGACCGACCGATCGTAGGATTGCATGAATGCGCCGCGGCCCGTTTTCACATCGAGCACGAGCGCGTCGATTCCCTCGGCGAGCTTTTTGCTCATGATGCTTCCGGCGATTAACGGAATGCATTCGACGGTGGATGTGACATCCCTTAACGCGTACATTTTTTTATCGGCGGGCGCGATCTCCTTTGTCTGACCGATCATCACCACGCCGATTTCTTCGATCACTTTTTTATATTCGTCGACCGACAGATTCGTTCGGAAGCCGGGAATCGCCTCGAGTTTATCGAGCGTGCCTCCTGTGTGGCCAAGTCCGCGCCCGCTGATCATCGGCACCGGAACGCCGCATGCGGCAACGATCGGGGCAAGGGGCAGCGAAATTTTGTCGCCCACGCCGCCCGTGGAATGCTTGTCGACTTTCGTTCCCGGAATGTGCGACAGATCGATCACGTCGCCCGAATGCAGCATCAGCCGCGTGAACTCGCTTGTCTCGGCGTCGGTCATGCCGCGGAAATACGTCGCCATCAGGAACGCTGCAGTCTGATAATCGGGAATTTCGCCGCGGACGTACCCGTCGATAAAATACTTCAGTTCCGCGGGCGCGAGCTCTTCGCCTTCGCGTTTTTTGCGTATGAGTTCGTTTGCATTCATGAACGGGAGAGTAGGGGTAATAATTCGGAAAAATTATCGACGATGTGGTCTGCGCCGAACGATGCAAGCTCGGCGCGCGAAAGGCAGCCGTATGTGACGCCGCAGGTATCGACGCCGGCATTGCGTCCGAGCATGATATCCTTATCGGTATCGCCGACCATGAGCGTTTCTTCCGCGCGCCAGGAACGCTCCGTGAGCACTTTGTTGAGGATGAACGGATCGGGTTTGTGCGGCATATCGTCCTCCATCCCCTGAATCTGATGGAAGAATCGCGCCACATCGTAATGGGTCAGAATGCTGATCGTTGTTTCGGTGGACTTGGTCGTCGCGGTGGCGAGACCGGCGTCCATCGAGCGCAGCGCGCCGAGCGTCTCGGTCACGCCCGCAAAGAGCGTCGTCGTCTCGAACCATCGCTGCTTGTAATATTCCCTGTACATCACAACCGCTTCGGGAATCCGGTCGTGCAGCTCCTCGGGCAGGATCAGCCCGAATGTTTCAAACAGCGGTTTGCCGAAGTACTTGTAGAGATCCTCCTGTGTGTACTCTTCAACGCCCAGCTGGCGCAGCGCCCAGATCTGGGCATTGGTGATGTCACGTACAGAATCGATGAGTGTGCCGTCTACGTCGAATACAAAATTTTTATATTGTTTCATGCTTGTGCTGCCACTGCGAAGATAAATTTCATGAGAGGTTCTGCGCTCCGGTGTGCGATGATGATGCCGTGAGGCCGGCGCGGTCTTGTTCTTTGATATGGATGACATGCTGTGGAAACGGGATCTCGATATTTAAAGCGATCATTTTCTTATAGATCGCGACGCGGAGATCTTCGGTCACGCCGAATTTCCGCTTGAACGATCCGACGCGGCAAATGAGCTTGAACTGCATCGAGAAATCGGCCAGGTTCACAAGAAACACCTCGGGCACGGGTTCGAGCAGCACCTCGGGATGGCATTGCGCGGCCTCGAGCATGAGAGCCTTCATTGCGTCGATATCGGTGCCGAAGGCGGCGCTCACATCGACAATCACGCGGTGTTCGGGCGACGGATATGAATAATTCACGATGCGCGTGCGGATCAGATCGTTATTCGGCACGACGATCAGATTGTGATCGAAATCCAGGATCGTCGTCGACCGCATGCCGATCTCGTAGACGTCGCCCTCCTCGCCCGTCGGGATCTTGATGCGGTCGCCGATATGGAACGGACGGTCGATCATGATGACGAAGCCCGAGATCATATTCGAGATCGTGTCCTGAGCCGCAAGACCGAGTGCGAGTGAGCCGGCGCCAAGGAGTGTCAGCAGGCTGTTCACGTTCTGACCGAAGTGGTCCATCACGATAATGATGGCCAGCGCCGCGACGACGAACGTGAGCACGCGGTTCATCAGCGGCGTCAGTGCCTGATGAAGCGACGCATCGTTATTGCGGCTGTAGTTCTCCATCATATGCACGATGATCGTCGAGAGGATGCGAATGACGATGACCGTGATGATGAGAGCGCTCAGGATAAAGAGCACCGCATTGGCGCCGTCGATGACGCCGTGGAAGCCGGCGTTGCTCGAATCGACGCCCATCCGAAGCTCGCGCAAGCCGTAATACGCGCCGGTAACCGCGGCCACGGGCATCAGCGGCGAGACGATGATCGCGAGGATCTTGTCGTCAAGATCGCTTTTCGTCTTGCGGGTCAACCGGCGGCCCGTCGTGTTCAGAAAAAACTTGAACACTTTGCCGCACACAAGCGCCACCGTAAAGATGAAGCACGCCATCACGCTATGATAGAGCGGCCCGTCGCCGAGCATG
>DATGXR010000315.1:0-2067 GCA_035298825.1 Bacteroidota bacterium | reverse complement strand
GCCGAACGCCCCGGAGGCGGAGCCGCACCGGATGTGATAAAAATCGGCGATCGCTACCTGGTCCTCTATGGCTCCACGGGCGGAGGTCTGGGAGGCGGACATGCCGGCAAGATCAATACAATGTGGAATAAAACGCTTGATCCGAAATCACCCGATTTCAAGTTTACCGATCCGATCGTTGTTGCGTCTTCGGGACAGATGGAAGATAACGATGCAATCGATCCCGGTGTGCTTCTGGATCCGACAACAGGACGCTTGTGGTTTTCCTATGGCACGTATTTCGGATTCATCCGACTCGTTGAACTCGATCCGAAAACAGGAAAACGTGTTGAGGGCAATAAGGCGTTGGATATCGCCATCGACTGCGAGGCCACCGATTTGATCTATAAGGACGGATGGTATTATCTCCTCGGCACGCACGGGACATGTTGCGACGGCGCGAACTCGACGTATAACATCGTCGTCGGCCGCGCGAAAAAAGTCACCGGTCCGTACCTCGACAATATGGGTCGGGACATGATCAAAGGCGGCGGCAAGATGGTGCTTGCAGCCGGTGGACGTGTGAACGGTGCGGGACACTTCGGACGCTTTGTGATTGAAAACGGGGTTGAAAAAATGTCATGCCATTTCGAAGCGGATTTGGATCAGGGCGGACGCAGCGTCCTGGGCATCCGTCCGCTGTTGTGGAAAAACGGATGGCCGGTTGGCGGCGAGAATTTCAAGGAAGGAACATATGAAATCGAATCCGAGCGCAGAGGCTATGCGTTGGAATTGGTCGTCGACTTCACGCGAATGCCGGGAGGACCGCGGGGATTTGGCCGTAACACCGATGAACCGATAAAGCCGATTCCGTCCCAGACACTTGCCGATGTCATCAATACCTGGCCCACCGGAAATATCGGCATCCGCATCGGAGATTACCTGGCCCGCCCGCATCAGAAATGGACGATCACGGCCGTTCCGGGTGTGGAAGGATTTCTTGGAGGCCCCGCGTACAAAATCGTCATCGAAGGAACGGAACGAGCCTTGGCTGCAACAGCAGAAGGCGAGGTCATTGCAGTGCCCAAATTTACGGGCGCACCGGAACAGTTGTGGCGGATCGATCAATTAACCGATGGAACGTATCGCATCATGCCAAAGGTCGTGCCGAATTCAAAGAAGAAGCTGGCGCTCGTTTCATCCGGCGACAGCACGCCGACACTTGCTCCGTTTGATATGAATAGTGACAATTCCAAATGGAATTTCAGGGCGCACTAGAGAGATCATCGCTTCGTTTGACAGGAAGGCATGGGTTTTTCTCCATGCCTTTTTCTTTTACTATCGTCACGTATTACTATCTTCCGGCAGATATATTTCCGAAATTCAAGGCTGATTATCGGTGACTCGGATGATGTCCTATTTCTTTACTGAGAACCGATAGATGGTCTGCGAATGAAACCGGTCGCCTGCATTCAGCACAGTCGACGGGAAGCCGGGCTGATTCGGACTGTCGGGAAAATGCTGCGTCTCGAGGGCGAATGCAGAGCGCGTTGAAGCCGGCATGGTGCCGCTTTCCACGGATTTCTTCCACATCTAACGATCTACGCCGTCCACACTTTGGAAAACCATCCGTTGCGTCCGCCGTGCAGCGTGTTGGGGGGATTGTTGATCGTAAGCGTATACTCTGTTCCGTCGAGCGTAAATTTTCCGTTCGCAATCCTGTATGCAAACCGACCGATGCTTGCCCCGCCAAAGGGATCGCCCCTGACAATCATTTCAAGCTTCTCTGATCCGTTGACAATATTGTCTCTCATGCCGTTCTTGTCGGGAACCTCCAGGCGCACGATCTTTGCGCCGTAATTGGTGAGCTTCAGCACATTGCCCGCTTTATTCGTCAGCGTATAGAGCGACACTTCACTTCCATTGTGATTTCCGAGTACGGTTGTGGTGACATTTCCGGATTCTTGTGCGGTGAGAATCGTGCACAGCAGCAGTGTGGCAACAAGCGAGAGAAAAAGTTTCATCATCGTATTGTTAAGTGAGAGAATGAGGTGGAGTCGTTATTTTTGTTCGCGCTTCAAAAACTTG
>DATGXR010000314.1:0-4898 GCA_035298825.1 Bacteroidota bacterium | reverse complement strand
CTAGTGTCGTGTTCCTGAAATACGTTGACAAAGTCGTTCGATTTTCTCGATGATTGAATCAGCAGTCGCTGTCCAGATAAACGGACGAGGATGCTTGTCGTATTCCTTGATGTAGGTATCGATTTTATCGATTAAGTCTTTGACGCTTGTGAACGTGCCACGGCGAATAGCGCGTTGAGTAATCAAGTTGAACCAGATTTCCACCTGGTTGAGCCACGAGGAATATGTCGGCGTAAAATGCACATACCATCTCGCATGCATCATGAGCCAGCGCTTGACCTTTCGGGTGCTTGTGGGTCGCATAATTATCGACAATCAAGTGCACATCGAATGTCGGTGGAACCGTGGTTTCCAGTTTCTTCAGGAACTCAAGATATTCTTCATGACGATGATGTTCTTTGCATTCAGCCGTGACTTCACCTGATTAGCGACATCGAGTGCGGCAAACAGTGTTGTTGTGCCATGACGTTCATAATCATGTGTGCAGCCTTCGGCATAGCCAAGTCCCAGCGGAAGCATGGGCTGCAGACGGTCCAGTGCCTGGATCTGGCTTTTTTCATCGACGCATAAGACAACTGCATTTTCCGGTGGACTTAAATACAGCCCAACGATATCACGGACTTTTTCAATAAAAAACGGATCAGTGGATAATGTAAAGTGTTCCTGCCGGTGCGGCTGCAGTCCAAAGGCCTGCCAGATGCGGTGAACCGTGGCGCGTGACATCTTCGTGGCAGTAGCCATCGTGCGTACACTCCAATGCGTGCCGTCTTTCGGCTTGGTATACAAGGTCTTACGCACCACCAATGCAACTTGTTCATCACTGACAGATCGGGCGCGGCCGGATTTGAATTCATCGTGCAGTCCTTCAATACCGTGGTCAAGATACCGTTTTCGCCAGACACCGACACTGGGGCGACAGACATCGAGCCGTGCCGCAATTTGTTTGTTCGTGAGTCCTTCGGAAGCCAAAAGCACAATCTGTGCCCTGAGAACAAGACTGTGGGGCAACAAACGACTCTTCGCGATACTGGACAACTGCTGCCGATCACCTTCATGAAGGATCATCGGCCGTAAAGGACGACCAAGTGCCATATGCTCAACCTCATACAAATATTGCCACATATGGTACAAAAACACATCATCTTAATTCATAGTTCAACTGAGACACGACACTAGGATATGAACATTATTTCCTTTGATCTGAAAAATCATATCAATAAGCTGACTATTTCGTCGCCAGCTATATATATGTGCAAGACAATCAGTTGTCTACTGTCTGCCAGAAATCTTAGACAAGTTGTAATAATAAGTGAGGGTAATTGCTAATGCAGTTTATGGCATTATCGCGCACTTTTAAAAATAGCAGCGGCGCACTCTCTGGTTTCCGTCGAATGCGCCGCTGTGAATGATGCGATCGTTATTCCTCTCCGCTGCGTGATTTTTCGTATTCGGCGACGATCTTCTCCGTCACCTCGCGCGGCACTTCATCGTAATACGAGAATTTTTGCTTGTGGATGCCGCGGCCCTGCGTCATCGACCGAAGCGTGGTTGAATACCGGTAGAGTTCCTTCAGCGGCACCATCGCCCGGATGATCTGATGCGAGCCGTCTGAATCCATGCCCGAAATCTTTCCGCGCCGGCTCGAGAGATCGCCCATGACATCGCCCATGAACTCTTCGGGCACGATCACCTCGACTTCATAGATCGGCTCAAGCAGGATCGGTTTGGCCTCCCTGAATCCCTTCTTGAACGCCTGCGACGCAGCGATCTTGAACGACATATCGTCCGAATCCACATCGTGGTACGATCCGAAGTGCAGCGTGGCCTTCACGTCGATCACGTGATAGCCCGCGATGACGCCATGCTCGAGCACGTCGCGGATACCCTTCTCGATCGCCGGAACGAACCGGCCCGGGACCACGCCACCGACAATCGCGTCCTCAAACTCGAAGCCTTCGCCGCGCTGTTTCGGTTCGATCTTCAGCACGACATGTCCGTACTGTCCGCGTCCGCCCGACTGCTTCTTGTGCTTGAATTCTGCATGCGGCACGACGCCGCGAATTGTTTCCTTGAACGGGATGCGGGGTTCGATCATTTCCACATCGACGCCGAACTTTTCCTTGAGGCGCTTGATGATGATCGCCATGTGCAGCTCGCCCTGTCCGGAGATCACTGTCTGCTTGATCTCCGGATCGACCTTCACGAGGAATGTCGGATCCTCTTCGTGCAACGCATGGAGTCCCTGCCCGATCTTGTCTTCTTCGCCCTTCACCTTCGCGAGGATCGCGGCGCTGATCACGGGGTCGGGGAACACGATCGGCGGATAGATCACCGGGAATCCCTTCGTGGAGAGCGTGTTGTTCGTGTGCGTGTCTTTCAGTTTCACTGTCGCGCCGATGTCACCGGCTGCGATTTTCGTCATTTCCTTGCGCTCTTTGCCGTTCATCATGAAAATCTGTCCGAGACGCTCGGCCTTGCCATTCGTGTCGTTGAGCATGTCCATGCCCGCCGTGACGGTGCCGCTCATGACTTTGAAGAACGATAATTCGCCGACGTGCGCTTCGGAAATCATCTTGAAGACGAAGAGCGAAGGCTGGCCGGCCGGATTCACCGCGACCTCGATGTCCTTCTTGGCCGAGGGATCCTTTGCGACAACCGATCCGCGTTCGTTCGGGGCGGGACAGTATGTCTTCACGAACTGCATGATGTTGAGCACGCCCACGTTTGTGGCAGGCGATGCGCAGAAGATCGGATACACTTTCCGGTCGCGGATGGCTTCATGGAGTCCCTTGCGAATCTCCTCGTCGGCAAGCGTACCGATTTCGAAAAATTTGTCGAGCAGCGCTTCGTCCGATTCCGCGATCTTTTCAATGAGCTCCTCATGGAGCTTCGTGGCGCGTTCCACGAGCGCAGCGGGAATCTCCTCTTCCGTGTACTGGCCCTTCGAGCCCGGCGTGAATTTCAACAGCTTCATCTTCACCACATCGACGACGCCGGTGAAGCCCGCGCCTTTTCCGTCGGGGAATGCGACGATAACGGCATCTTTGCTGAACCGCTCTTTGATCCCGGCGGCTGCATTGTCGAAATCGCCGTTTTCATTGTCCATCTTGCTCACGACAAACATCGAGGGAAGCTTGAATTCCTCGATGTACTTCCAGACGATTTCAGTACCGACTTCGACGCCTTCGAACGCCTTCACAAGCACAACTGCCGTGTCGGAAACACGCAGGCATGCCTTCACTTCGCCCGTGAAGTCGCTGTACCCCGGCGTGTCAAAAATGTTGATTTTGGTTCCGTCGATGTCGGTGACGAGAAGGGATGAGTTGATCGAGATTTTTCGTTCGATCTCATCGGGATGGTAGTCTGAAACAGTAGTGCCGTCTTCAGGTTTGCCTTGGCGGTTGGTGACGCCCGTCGCATACAACGCGGCTTCGGAGAACGACGTTTTCCCCGAGCCGCCGTGTCCAATGAGAGCAATTGTGCGTACGTTGGCTGAGGGATATTCTTTTTGTAATTGACCCACAGTACACTCCTTTACATTGCAGTAAATAAAAGAAATGAACCGTCGTGGAAAAAGACTTCTCGCGGCGGCAGTGATAATACTGTAACAATATCTTCACACCGGAGGATCTATGATCTCGAGATGCTTAGCGACCTCGGCGGGTAACTTTCTGCAGGAAGCCGGCGACGCCGGTGATGAAGCCGCCCACAACCGAGGCGACTTCCATGATCGGGCCCTCGATATGGTCCTGCACTTTGCGTTCGAAGCGGGAAATATTTTCAGTCACATCGCGAAGCGTCTGCAGTGAGTTCCGGATAAGCGACATCTGGTCGTCGATGCTGTCTGTGATCGTGCGGAGCTTTGCAGTGAGGGCTTCCATGTTCTCGAGCACCGGCAGAGCGCGAGCGCTCACTTCCTTGATGTTTAATTCAACGGTGTTGATCATATCCTTCACTTTGCTGAGAACGACGACAAGATAGATCGCAAGCGCCGAAAGCGAGAGCAGCACAAGGATCTGCGCGATCAATAAAAACGATTCCACTGAATAGCTCCTTCAATAAACAGTCATGGTGGATGACGGCACACTGCGGCGCACGTCTCTTTCATACGACTGCGGATGAAAAGGACGAGCGCCGCCGACCGAACGATGGTTGCCGAAGTACGACAATGGCAGGATTATTTCTCGTTGTTCCGTTTTTTCGATTCACCGACGCGCTCTTTCGCGTCCGAAAGGATCTGCTCGGCGTCGCCAAGAAGCGACTCCGCCCGTTTCTTCGCCTCGTCAATGAGCGTCTCCGAGCGGCGTTTTCCCTCATTGATGATGTCAACCGCCTTTGTGCGAGCTTCGCTCACATATTCTTCCGCCTCGTCGATGAGCTCGCCCGCCTTGTTCTTAATATCGGCGCGCAATTCTTTGCCCGGTTTCGGCGCATACAACAGTGCGATCACGGCGCCGACCACGCTCCCGGCCAAAAATCCGACTAACAATCCCTTTTTGATCCCGTCTTCATTGTTTTCCATTAGGTCCTCCGCCTTTATCAAGTGATGGTGACAATTCCCGCGTACACACTCGGAGATTACAGAGATTTTTGGCAAAAAGCAAGATGTGATGCGTTCCATACAAAAAAAATGTACAAAAAAAAACTGCTCGATCCTGTGATGGCGAGCAGCTTGTGTACTATCGGTTCTTCTTCTTGTGGCGCATCTTTCGCAGGCGCTTCTTGCGCTTGTGCGTCGCCATTTTATGACGTTTGCGTTTTTTTCCGCTCGGCATCGGCGTGACCTCCTTACTGTGTATTTTTGTTCGTTGATGAATGTTGTGTTAAGAGCTGTTTTGCGCGTGCGCCGACGGGCGAACCCGGATCGATGGCCACACATCGTGAAAACCAGTCGTTTG
>DATGXR010000313.1:0-4068 GCA_035298825.1 Bacteroidota bacterium | reverse complement strand
GAATTTCTGTCAATAATGGACACATTGGCCATTATTAACCAGACTTGAAGGAAGATTTTTATGGATGGGACGCAGAGAATGGCTCATAAGAACGCATTGTCTACCATTGGTAAAACGGAACAAATGCATGATGCAATCGATAAGCGTACCCCTTTTTTGTGATTATTTTCCATGTAGCACATACGTTTTGCGACCATCGGTGTAGACGATGAAGACCTCGGTTTCAGAGCACCACACATGCACACTGCCCGTTGTCCCGTTATAAAGTGAAATGATTCTCCAGGATATTCTGTCATAAAAATAGATCCCTGAAGTTCCGACGGCAAAGATATGCTGATCACTGGTGCCGAATATCGAAAAAATCCTAGATGACGATAAAGATGTTGTCCATTTCCCATTAACCAAGCGAAATACTCCGCCGACACCGCACGAATACATCGTTCCTTCTTTGCTCTGCCAGAAAGAATCGCCTCCCCATGGCACATCGTTGTACGCGGAATCGAGCATGGCAGATTGATTGTAGCCTTTCTGTATAATTTCCGTGTAATAAAATCCGCCTGCGATGTTCTGTAACTGTTCCGTCTGGAAATACAGATCCTGCGTATTCGGACTGATTCCCATCAGACTCACATCGATATATAATTCCGGGTGATGACGAGCCTTGATCGTATCCGCGGACCATTGACTTCCGTTATAGTGATATATTTGCCCGTCATACCATCCGCCGCAATAAATGTTGGAGGGCGATACGGCGACCACAGATTTAATGCCCTGGCCCTTGGGCATCGGAATTTCATGCCACTGTGTGCCATCAAAATGAATCCCAACTGTGAACGGGAGAAAGTGGCCTGTATAATTTGACGAATGTATACCAAAGGCATACAGATCATTCGCGGCAAACCCTCTGACTCCATATAATTCAATCAATTTGTCAATGGGCCCCCCTTCGCTACGCATTAAATGAACCCTCTCCCATTTTTTTCCATCATATTTCCACATCGTACCTAAAATATTTGCATCATGCCCGACAGCATACACAAGCGTGTCATTCAAGCCCCAAATATCCATCATGATTACTTGTTCAAATCCATTTGGCGATGTTTGAAACGACAACGTATCGATCGTCCATGTATATCTATTGGGATCTTTCGGCTGTAATTCAGGAGGGGTGAGAGCGTTTTTACAACTCGTCACGGCTAACAAACAAAAGACAAGAGCCGGCATAAGTAATCGGATCATAGAAATTGATTCTTCGTGGAAATTCAATTGATAATATCGTTTTGTATTGCAGACACATAACGACGCATATGCAAATATCAGATAAGAGATTTTATCGAGTAGAAAGCTACGAAATTGCGAGGACTTCTTTGAGAGTAAAGCAATCGAGAGCCGGTTATTATAGCGCGTAATAAAATTACGCTGCTGTCCCAATTTATATTGTCTGATTCGTTAATTATTTCACGCGCTCTTAGTATAGACAAATATATCAGTAAAACGTTTTCATGTTGATCGGATTTTATTTCGTCATTTATCACAGTTGATGAATTAAACGGATTAAGATAATTTTGATGAAGAATGTTCGTTCATCAGATCGGACAAAAAAAATCCGGACAACTCATTTTTCTGAGTGTCCGGATTTTTAATTGCCTTTTGCGTCTCGATGCGTTTGCATAAACGCAGGAAAGGGCATATGTTATTCGAGCACGACGGCCGTGCCGCTTGCGCTGACCATGAGCATCGAGCCGTTGGCGCCGACTGTTTCGTAGTCGAGATCGATGCCGACCACGGCGTTGCCGCCCATCATATGCGCCTGCTGTTGCATTTCCTCAAGGGCGATATCCTTTGCCTTGCGGAGTTCTTCCTCATAGGCTGCCGAACGTCCGCCGACGATGTCGCGTATGCCCGCGAAAAAATCCCTGAAAATGTTGGCGCCCATGATCGCCTCGCCCGAAACGATGCCGAGATATTTCACAATCTTTTTTCCCTCAACAACATTTGTCGTCGTTACAAGCATGTCTTCTCCTTCGTATAGTTGTGCGTATGTGTGTGAGTCTGTGGAGAACTTGAAAATCACGCATACATTATAGTATGCGTGCAAAGTAGAATGCGTGTGTAAAGATACGATTCGCGGTTTCCGAATGCAATCGCGGCTCATCTTTACACACGCATGCGTACATCTGAAACAATCACTGCGCTTAGTCGACGGCCATCCCGACTTCGGCCGGCGCGGTTGAACTCTGTTTCTTTTTCCGCGCACGGTCAAAGGCGCGCGAAGGTGCGCGGAACAGCGCAGGTATCGCATCGCGCCACTCGTCGAGCTTCGCATACACCACGGGCACGACAAGCAGCGTCAGGAACATTGAACTGGTGAGCCCGCCGATCAACGCCCAGGCCAGGCCCGATTTCCACTGTGCGCCTGCCGCCGTCGACAACGCGATCGGGAACATGCCGACCACCATCGCGACCGTCGTCATCAGAATCGGACGCAGACGCGTGGCGCCCGCATCCATCAGCGCGTCATATGTCGACATGCCATCGGCCTTCATCTGATTGGTGCGGTCGACAAGCAGGATCGCATTCTTTGCCACAAGTCCGACGAGCATGATGATGCCCAGGATCGAGAAGATCGAAAGCGATTTCGCCGCGAGCGCCAGCGCAAGAAATGCGCCGACCATCGCCACAGGGATCGAGAACAAAACGACAAGCGGATAAACGTACGAGTCATAGAGCGCGACCATGATCAGATAGACGAAGAGAATGCCGGCCACGAGCGCGAGTCCCAGACTCTGGAAGCCGCTTGCACGGTCTTTCTCCATGCCGAGATACACAAGCTCCACGCCCGCCGGCAGGTGTTGTTGCTGCACCTTCGCCTTGAATTCCTGGATGATCGTGCCTGCCGGACGGCCCATGGTCTGACCGTAAAGATAGAGCACGTTAATCCGATCCTGGCGCGAGAGTTTTGTCGGGCCGGCTGTCTGATAGATCTGCGCGAATTGCTGCAGCTCGATCTGTTGTCCCTTCGCATTCATGAACGAGAGCGTGCGGATGTCGGATGTCTTCGAACGATTCGATTCATCGAGCACGATGCGGATGTCGTATTCGTTCTGGCCGTCACGGAATTTCGAATCGTCGTTGCCGGTCAGCGCTACACGAAGCGTCGCTCCGACATCGGCCACAGACAAACCGAGCGCCGCCATTTTTTCGCGGTCGATCTCGACGCGCATCTCGGGCTTGCCCTGCTCCGACGACAAGCGGATATCGGTCGTGCCCGGCACCGTGGCCAGCACACTCGAAAGCTTGTCGGCCGTCAGCTGGACGTCGTCCAGGTTCGTGCCGCTCACGCCGATCTGGATATCGGCCTGATCGGCCACGCCGAAGATGCCGATCGGGTTCACGCGCACTTTCACGCCCGGCAGATCGCTCACACGCTGCTTGATCTCCTCGCCCACACGATCGGTCGACTTCACGCGATTTTTCTTCGGCACGAGCGCCACATTCAGCTGCGCCACGTTGTTCGATGCGAATCCCAACAATCCGTCATTTGACACACCGACCGTCGTGAAGACCTTTTGGATCTCCGGCATTTCGGACAAGATCCGCTCGACTGTGAGCGAGGCCTGATTGGTCTGCTCGACTGTCGCTCCCGGCGGCAGTTCGATCGTCACCGAGAACTCGCCGCGATCCGACTTCGGCATGAATTCGTTGCCGATGAATCCGAGGGGCGCCAAAGACAGCGCGCCGATGAACATCGCCACGGTGAGCGCGGCCACGGTCTTTCTGTGTCCGAGACTCCACTCAAGCAGCGACTGATACTGGCTTGTGAATTTTTGAAAGAGGTCTTCGAACCACAACCCGAACCGGCCCATGAGCGTCCGCTTCGTCATGTGTTCGAGCCGCGTGAAGCGCGACGCAAGCAGCGGCGTGATCGTGAATGAAACAAACAAACTCATCAGCGTCGATGCCACAACGACGATCGCAAACTCGCGAAGGATGTTGCCCACGAGTCCCGACACGAGCGACAGGGGAAGGAACACCACAACGTCGACCATCGTGATCGAGAGCGCGGCA
>DATGXR010000312.1:0-3228 GCA_035298825.1 Bacteroidota bacterium | reverse complement strand
GCCGGCGACTTCGCCATATCTCTCGCCCATGAGCGTGTTGGTGCCCTGCGTGACCGTGATCGGCCGCTCCGTGTTTTTCCGCATCGTGATGCAGGGAACGCCGAGATACGTCGTCTCTTCCTGGATGCCGCCCGAATCCGTGACGACGCATGCGGCATGTTCACACAACGTGATGAATTCGCCGTACGGCATCGGCTCCGTGACAAGACACTCGCGCGGCATTGCAGTGAGCAACCCGCACGACACAAGCATTTTCTTCGTGCGCGGATGCATCGGAAACACGACCGTCGCATGTGCGGCAATGTCGCCGATCAGACGCACAAGCCGCTCCAAATCTTCGCGCGTGTCGACGTTCCCCGGCCGATGCATCGTCATCACAACGTATCCGCGCTTCGTGAGTCCGAGACGATTCACGATGGGAGGGATTGCCCGATGCGCACGATAATGCACAAGCGTATCGATCATCACATTGCCGACAAAAAAAACTTTCTCATCAGGTATACCCTCACGGCGAAGGTTCTCCACGCCGCTCGGCTCGGAGACAAAGAGCCAGTCGGCCATGGCATCTGTCACGATCCGGTTGACCTCCTCGGGCATCGTGCGATCGAAGCTCCTGAGACCCGCTTCCACATGCGCCACAGGCACCGACATCTTCGCGCAGACGAGCGAACACGCAAGCGTCGAATTCACATCGCCCACCACGATCACGGCATCGGGCCTGATCTCTGAGACGACGCGCTCGAAGGCGATGAGAATCTTCGCCGTCTGCACTGCATGTGTGCCCGAACCGACGCCAAGGAAAATTTCAGGTTCGGGAATTTCAAGATCCCGGAAAAACACTTCGGACATCGCATCGTCATAGTGCTGGCCGGTATGGACGATCACATGGCGGATGTCGCCGTTGCGCTTGAACGCCCGCGCGATCGGGGCAATTTTCATGAAATTGGGCCGCGCGCCCACAACGCTGATGATCGTGATCATTTGCCCGCCGCTGTCAATCGTTCGGCATACATGGTTTCAAAATATTTTTGATAGTCTCCGGAGAGGATCCTCTCCCACCACTTCCTGTTCTGCAGGTACCATTCGATCGTCGCACGCATGCCGATCTCGAATGTATACGCGGGAGTCCAGCCGAGCTCGCGTTCGATTTTCGACGCGTCGATTGCATAACGCAAATCATGTCCCGGACGGTCCTTCACATATGTGATGAGCGATTCGGGTTTGCCGAGCACATCGAGGATGAGCTTCACGATTTCGATATTCGGCTTCTCGTTGTTGCCGCCGATGTTGTACACCTCTCCCGGCGTTCCCTTATGCAGCACGCGATCCAATGCAGCGCAGTGATCACCCACATACAACCAGTCGCGCACGTTCATGCCGGTCCCATAGACGGGAAGCGGCTTGTCCGCCAACGCATTCGCGATCATCAATGGAATCAGTTTTTCGGGAAACTGGTAAGGACCGTAATTGTTCGAACAGCGCGTCACAATGCCGGGAAATCCGAACGTATGCTGATACGCGAGCACGAGCAGATCGGACGACGCCTTGCTTGCTGAATACGGACTGTTGGGATGGAGCGGCGTTGTTTCAGTGAATAATCCTGTCTCACCGAGCGAGCCGTAGACTTCGTCAGTCGAGACGTGGAGGAATCTTTCCACATTCGCCTTCCGGGCGGTCTCGAGCAGCACATTCGTGCCGACAATATTTGTGTCGATGAAAATTGACGGACCCGTGATCGAGCGATCGACGTGAGATTCGGCCGCGAAATGCACGACGGCGTCTATTCCCCGTTCCGTGAACACACGCTCTACCCCGGCCCTGTCGCGAATATCACCGCGCACGAAACAGTACCGCGGATCGTTCTCGATCTCTGTGAGATTCTCGAGATTGCCGGCATATGTGAGCGCATCGAAATTGACGATTAAATAATCGGGGTGAGTGTCGAGCATGTGGCGGACGAAATTACTGCCGATGAATCCGGCGCCGCCGGTAACGAGTACGTTTTTCATGTGCTGACCATTCAGATGAGTGATGAAAAATAAAGTACAAAAACTTGCGTGCAAAAGCAATCAGTGCACGGTCTAAGCTTCCGATTTTTCAACAGATTACGGCTATTGCAGATCCGATGGTAGCAAAAAGAGGCGCGAGCGGGACTTCCTTCCATTGATCGATCGTGTGATCTGTGACACGTGAAAATTTCACATTTTCTACATCTTCTCGGGCGGATGGACGTTCAGGACGGCGCATCCGTTGGCGATTACCGTCTTTGCCATCACACACAGCGCAATGCGCGCGCGCATGAGTTCCTGATCCTCGCACAGCACGCGGTGTTCGTGATAGAATCTGTGGAACGCCTCTGCTGTTTCACGCAAATACAATGTGAGCCGATGCGGTTCGTACGATTCGGCACAGCTCACGAGGCGGGCCGGGAATTCTGCGAGCAGCTTCAGCAAATCAAGTTCCTCTTTTGACGACAAGAGCGACAGTGTGGTTGTCTCGGCGATTTTTTGCGTATCGGCGGCCTCGAATCCCTGCTCTGCTGCGAATCGGAGGATGCTCGCGATACGCGCATGGGCGTACTGCAGATAATACACCGGATTCTGATCCGATTGCTCCTTCGCAACCGCCACGTCGAATTCGAGATGCGTGTTGACCGAACGCATGACGAAGAAATAATGTACTGCATCAACGCCCACTACATCGATCAGATCGTCGAGCGTATAGACGTTTGCATTGCGCTTCGACATCTTGACCACTTCTTCGTCGTTGACGAACGACACCATCTGATGGATGATGACTTTCACATTGTCCGTCGGATAACCGAGCACGCGCACGCCTGCAAGCACATCCGGTATCGTCGCAATGTGGTCGGCGCCGAAAATATCGATGATGAGATCGAATCCGCGGCGGAATTTTTCTCGGTGATACGCGATATCGGGCAGGCGGTATGTCGGCTCGCCTGATGATTTCACGATCACCCGGTCATCGCCAAGTCCGAGCGCCTTGGCGCGGAACCAGACGGCGCCTTCGGCGTCGTACGCAAGATCCTGTTTCCTGAATTCTTCTACGACTTCCGCGATCTTTCCTGTTTTATACAGCGAATCCTCGTTGTAAAACACATCGTGCTTCACACCGAGCCGGGCAAGCGTTTTTTTGATCGCATTGAAGCACCACTCTTCGCCGCGGGTGCGGAAGAATTCCTTCTCCGCATCCGTTTCACGCTTGCTG
>DATGXR010000311.1:0-3863 GCA_035298825.1 Bacteroidota bacterium | reverse complement strand
GGGCGGCATCGATCGCGCGCTGCTGCCGGCGCTCTTTGCGCTGCTCATGAATCTGGGACGCGAGATCATCAAGGATATGGAGGATGTCGAAGGCGACAGGCGCAACGGCGCCATGACATTGCCCGTGAAATTCGGAATGAGAGCGGGGGCCGCCGCCGCGACAGCAGCGCTTGTGCTCCTGATCGGCGCCTCTGTCGTTCCGTTCGCAGTGTCGATGTACACGTGGAGATATTTTCTCATTGTCGCCGCGGGAATGATCAGCGTGATCTCGTACATTGTCTATTCGCTCTGGACGGATCAATCCGTTGCGAATCTGCACCGGCTGAGCACGCTCCTGAAATACGATATGTTCGTGGGACTCGCCGCGATCTATATCGGATGAATATTAAAATTTGAATCATTTCGCCCTACAAAATAATCGAATCGATGCTGCTCAAATACGAACGAAAATACTGGTCGCGTGGAATTCATCTGATCGCGGGCGTCGATGAAGCCGGCAGGGGGCCGCTCGCGGGTCCGGTCGTGGCGGCGGCTGTGATCTTCCCCGAGGATGTCGTGATCGAGGGCGTGAATGATTCGAAAAAACTCACTGAAAAAAAACGCGAAGAACTCTTCGGCGAGATCCACGCCCGGGCGCTCGCGGTCGGTGTAGGCATCGTCGGTCATGAAGAGATCGACCGGATCAATATCCTCCAGGCTTCAATCCTGGCCATGACGCAGGCCATCGCCGAGCTGACGCCGGTGCCGGAGCAGCTGCTTGTGGACGGAAATTTCTTCAGGCACGCAGTGCACCCTGTCGAGAACATCGTGAAGGGCGATGCGTTATCGCATTCGATCGCGGCGGCGTCGATCGTCGCCAAGGTCACGCGCGACAGGCTCATGTGCGAACTCGATGCGCTGTATCCCGGCTACGAATTCGCGCGGCATAAAGGCTACGGCACGAGCGCGCATATCGATGCGATCCTCGCGCTCGGATACAGTCCCGTCCATCGCAGGAGCTTCCATGTGGCGAAGCTGGAAGGGTTGATTTTCTAGGAAATTATTCCTTTCTTCTGAGCAGTTCTTTTCCACGTGCGTACACCGGAAGCACAACACCACCGTTCCTGTACTTACTTTACAGCGCGCCATGAACGACACCATCCGTCGATATGTCTTCACGAAGAACGTGCGCTTCATTGCGTCGGCCGCGGCCGGCGTCTTTTTCGCCTGGCTGTTCAGCTCATCGTATCTCGGCCGAACAATCGAACTCTCGACATATAACCTGCGCCTCAAATACGCACACAGTTACCGTCAGCCCGATACTTCCATCGTCATTCTGACGATCGATCAGAACAGTCTCCAATACTTCAAGAAGCGCCACACGAGCTGGCCATGGCCGCGCGATTTTTATGCGATCGTCACACGATACGTCATGAACGCAGGCGCGAAGGCCATGGTGTACGACTTCCACTTCAACGAGCCCGATGAGGATCGCGTTTCTTCGTCGGGAGCCGATAACGACCGCCAGTTCGCCGACGCGATGCGTGAAGGCCGGCACGTTCATCTGGGCGCTCAGTTAACGACGCTTGTGGATGACGACCAGGAAGGCGACACGATTTTTTATGCGCCGAGTGGTGTGCGCATGCGCGCAACACCCGAGTATGTGTTCAACAAGACGTACGCTCCGCTTCCGGAATTTCAACAGGCGGCGGCCGGCGTGGGTGTCGTGAATTTTTTTCCGGACGAAGACGGGACGTGCCGGCGCGTGCCGCTCGTTTATGAATTCGCGGGACGTCCGCTCTATACGCTCTCGTATCAGGTGTTCGCCGATCTGCATCCAAAGGACAGCCTGCAACTCGCGTCGCCGTTCCTCATCTATTATTACGGCATGGGCGGTCCCGGCGGCGTCTTCAAATATTATTCGATTCACCATGTGATCGTGAACGCAATACGCGAGCAACTGGGCCAGAAGACCGACTTGTCGCCGTCGGTATTCAAGGACAAGATCGTCTTCGTCGGCAGCAATGCGGCGGGACTGCTCGATCTTCGGGATACGCCGTATACATCGGAAGCGCCGTATCCGGGAGTGGAGATTCACGCGACCGCGCTTTCGAATTTTCTGCAGGGACATGTCATTCACACGACGCCCGTTGCGGCGGGTTGGGCGATCGCCTTCTGTCTGGCGATCATCATTGCGCTCATCGCCACGTACGATTTGCATGTGTGGATCGTGTCGGTCTACACCGCCGGCATCGTCGTCGTCTACTGGGCGGTTGCGTTCGAGATCTTCGCGCGTCTGCTCGTGTGGCTGCCGATTGTGTTCCCGGCGGGCACGGCGTTCCTCACATTCGTCATCGCGCTCGGATGGAGCTATGCCACCGAAGGACGCGCGAAGCGTCAGATGCAAAAAATGTTCGGCCGCTACGTCAATCCCCATATCGTCACGCAGCTCGCCGCCAGTCCCGACGATGCCGGCGTGAGCGGAGTGGAAGTGGAGGCCACCGTGCTCTTTTCGGATATCGAAGGATTCACGTCGATCTCCGAAACGAAGACGCCGTCGGAGCTCGTCGCGTTTCTGAACAACTATTTCGGCGAAGCCACGAAGTTGTATCTGAAGCACAACGGCACGATTGACAAGTTCATCGGCGATGCGGTGATGGTGCTCTTCGGCGCGCCGGTGAAAAGCGAAGACCATGCACTCCAGGCATGCCGCAGCGCGTACGAGTTTTACCGGAATCTTCAGGCGCAAATGAAAACAGCACGCGAACGCGGTGAGCCTGTTTTTTCGACGCGCATCGGCATCAATTCGGGCAAGATGACGGTCGGATCGATCGGGAGCAGTCTGCGAATGGAATATACGGCGATCGGCGATCCGGTCAATCTCGCCTCGCGCCTTGAAGGGGTAAACAAATTTTACGGCACATCGCTCATGGTGAGCGAATATACCGCCGCCGGTGCGTCGAAAGAATTCGTGCTTCGAGAGCTCGATCTCATCCGCGTGAAAGGAAAGCAGCATCCGATCAAGATCTACGAGATCGTCTGCCGGCGCGACGAGGCGACGCCGGAGCTCATGGCCGGTCTTGAACTGTTTCACGAAGCGCTCTGCGCCTACAGGAATCAGCAGTGGCCCGAAGCGATCGCGTTATTCACAAAGACAGCAGAACGAATTCCGGACGATCCGCCCTCGCGCGCATATATCTCGCGCTGCCGTGAGTTTCAGGAGCAGCCGCTGAACAAGGAGTGGGACGGCGTCTATACGATGAAAGCGAAATAAGGATGATCAGAATCAATTTACAGGGAGGCAGCCGATGAAAAAATATTTACTCATTGTCATTCTGTGCGCGACGGCGGTATGCTTCGCCGAACGCCTCAAGACGTCGCAGCCGGTCAATTATCTTCGCGAAGGGCCGGCGTCGTATTATGACGTGATCGCGACGCTCGAAGGATCGGTTTCTGTGGAGGTGATCGAGCGCAAGGGAAGCTGGATCAAGGTGCGGACCGATGCGAAGGAAACGGGCTGGCTCTCGGAAAACAGTTTCGCAAAACGCGCCGAGCACGATCAGGCTGCGCTCACGAAGGGGCGTACCACATCGCGGGCGTCGCGCGCGGAACTTGCGGCGGCCGTGAAGGGCTTTGCGAAGAAATACGTCCCCGAAGGCACGCAGGAAGAGGAAAAGCTCAACAAATACGAATCGCGTTCGTTCGATCAGGATGAGATGGACAAATTCGAAAACAGCTTTTCTGTGCAGCAGTTCCGCGGGTATATGAGCATCGAGAAACCGTTCGATCTGCAGTTCCATGAAGACGCGATCGGTCTTGGCGTGGCGCAGCGCATTGCGGCGCAGGGTCTCACGACGGACCGGGTGTCGACCGCGTATGCGAAC
>DATGXR010000310.1:0-5230 GCA_035298825.1 Bacteroidota bacterium | reverse complement strand
TCACAGCAGAGCGCTCATGAAGCTCCATCGGTTTCATTGCTACACGCCAGAGATCTCCGGTTGCAATGACGATAATGATCGCAGAGAAGACGATCGCCGTGATCTTCCGCTGCCTGTAGAATGATACAGCGGCAAGTGTTGCTGCGATCAAAAGAAATGCGATCGTGAAGTCGGTCGAGACCATGCCGAGAACAAACTTGTAGAGTTCATCGACAACCTCCTGCCTGTTGCCGGCCATGCGTCCAAGCGCCGCAGTAGCTTCAGATTTTGAGACAAACATTTGGTAGATGCTGATGAAGAGGTCCTTCGCAATCACCGAAAGGATTGTCAGCACAAGAAAGACGGCGGTGGCGATATTCCATTTCTTTGCCGTAGCCGGCGTCAGCGTACGCTCGGAAACAAGTGCCACAAGGCCATATCCTGCCAGAAGTGGCACTGTGATCTGGACAAGCACGAGAATCATCGACGGAATGCGGAACTTGTTGAAGATCGGGAAATATTTAAACATGAGATCGTAGATGAGCGAAAATTCCTTGCCGAATGAGATAAGCAGCGAGATCACAAGCAGCACGATGAGGTACTGCACGAACGGATCTTTCCGCTTCAGCACGATGCCGGCTCCGGCAAGCAGCAGAATAACCACACCCATGTATTGCGCACCGTCGGTAAAATATTGGGGACCGAAATAGGTATTGATGCGCATCGGTTGGTTCTGCGATAAAACGCCCTGATATGTGACCGATCCGAATCCGTACGCCGATGGGATGAGAAACGTCAGCATCTCACCCGGAGAAAACGACCATTGCGTGGCGTAATCGTACGCGAGTCCGCCCGATGTGGTGCTTTCCTTCTTCGCATCGGAGGCAGCGGCGGTCTGTTCGATCGGACCGGAGCCGCGTATTGAATATGGATTGTATTCGAGCGTCGACAGATATTGGTCGGCGTTCATGGCAAATGCCAATCCCGTGGCCGCCGTGAGCACAAGACCGGCGACGATCAGATTCTTCACCGATTCCTTCGCGATGATCGAGCGCACAAGGAAGAAAAGGAAATAAATTCCAAGCGCGAAATATAAATAAAAGAGCATTTGCATGTGCGACGGACCGAACGCAAGGTGCAGCACAACCACGAGAAGGAGTGAGAACTTCAGATCGAAACGCTCGCGCAGTCGCTCGATGATCAGAAAGACGTACGGCACCCAGGCAACCACGCCGATCTTCGTCACATGCCCGAACATGACCCAGATGATGATGTACATCGAAAATGTCGCGCCCAACGCCACAATAAGCGAAGCCAGCCAATGCTTCAGCTTCGAGTATGCGAACAAATACATCCCGACGCTGAAGAGCAGATAATAGAATAGTGTTGTCCCCATCTCGGCATTGAGGAACAGATATTTCGTGATGTCGCGCGATTTCTGCCACACGAAATCCGTAATATCGAACATCCTCACCGCGCTGATCGAAAGACTCGCATATGCGGGCATGCCGCAGAAAATGTACGGGTTCCACAACGGGAAGATGCCCTGCTCGTGCGCGTCGTTCACAAACGTCTCGAGACTGTGCGACGCAACCGTGTCGCCCGATGTGAAAACCTTTCCGTCGAATACAGCCTCGTGAAAAAATACAAGCAGCGCTGCAAAGAGGATGCCTGCGGCAATCGCGTGCTGCGCCATGAGTGAGAGATTCTGCGGCCACATCGCAGCAGGTTGAGTTTGTTTTTCTTTACGTGATGTCGCCATAGCGCTGATTGTCCATAAAATAGGGGAAGGAAACGCCATTCATACAAAGTATTTCAAAGTAGGATTATTTTGCCAGAAATTCAATATTATTCAGGATTTGGAGGGGTTTGATTCTGCCGCGCACATATCGTATATTGATAAAAATCGGACTATCTCCCGGATCATGAAAAAAGCTAACTATTCGGTCATCGTTTTTTCGTTCTTTTTCGCCTTCTTCCTCTGGTTGTCGATCAACCTGTCTAACGAGTTTCAGCTCAATCTTTCCGTGCCATTCCGGATCGAAAATCTCGACAGCACGAAGGCCGTCGCAAATCGCATACCACAGACACTCACTGTCAGAGTACGCGGAACGGGATGGAAAATACTGAATACGCTGCTTACCCCCTCGCTCCAATACACGTTCGACGCCGGATCGGTGCGTTCACGCACTGTCTTTGCCGCGAATACCGAATTGAGCACGCGTCTCGTGCTGGCACAGGGAATGAGCGTCGTCGAGATTTTTCCCGACACGATTGCCATCGTGATCGACGATAAGGTGATGAAGACCGTACCGCTTGTGCCGGTCATCGATGCGGTCTTTCATGAAGGATTCGACCGCGTGGGAGCGGTGACGCTCACACCCGACAGCGTGAGACTCTTCGGAGCGCGCTCGGCGCTTGCAATGATCGGCCATTGGAACACGCAACCGGTTGTCGTGCGCGAAGCGAAAACGGCGGTGAACGAAACAGTGCAGCTCTCCGATCCCGATCTGCCCGGCATCGCTGTCGTTCCTTCGACGGCCATGATGCATTTCGACGTCCAACCCATCGCGGAAAAATCTCTTTCCAATATCCCGGTCACTGTCAAGCAACTGCCGGCTAAAAGGTTCGTCTCGCTCATTCCGCCGACAATCGATGTGGTGATCCGTTCGGGTGCGCAATATGTGGCGGGTGTGGACGAAAAGGACATCTCGGCCTACGTCGATTATCGGTCCGTGCTGCTCGACACGAGCGGAACAATCGAACCGACAATCGTCTGTCCCGAAAATATCACAGTGGTCCGCAGCACGCCCTCCCGGCTCCAGTACGTAATGCGCAAATAATCCGCAACGTCTTCGACGCGTCACGTGTCACTCTTCTGCAGAGAAATTCGGCTTCGGTGTGTTACGCTTCATTCATTTGCATCGAAATTTATCTTCGGCGCGTTGCGCACCATTTATCCGCATAGTAATTCGTTTTCAATATCCGGCGTTTCTTTCCAGACACGCACAAAAAATCCGCGCGCACGTTTACACATGCACGCGGATCGCTCCTGATTTTTTTATGCGCGACGCTTCAGAGTTATTGTGCCTGCGGCATCGGCTTGCGCGGCAGCTTCGTGTCTCTCATGGCTGCATCGTACACGAACGCCGCCATCACAGTCGCGGCCTGCCGCACATCTTCGTCAATCACGCGTTCGAATGCATCCATATTCGAATGGTACGTTCTTCCGTATTCGATCGGATCGGTGATGAACTGGAATCCCGGCAGCCCGATCTGATCGAACGAGAAATGATCCGTCCCCCCACCAGGATTCTGCGGTGCAATTGTTTCACAGCCGAGATCACGCAGCGGTTTCATCCATGCCCTGAAGATCGGACGCACTGCTTCATTGCCCATCGTGTAGATGCCGCGCAGTTTTCCAGATCCGTAATCGTTATTGAAGTAGGCGCTCAAGTGTTCATAGTCTTCCTTTTTCACAACCGGTCCCCTCGGATTCCTGAAGTCGCCTTCGCGTGATCCGAAATGCGCGGCCACATACGCCTTCGATCCGAACAATCCTTGCTCTTCGCCACCCCAGAGCGCGACGCGTATCGTCCGTCGCGGCTTCACATCGAGCGATGCCAGAATGCGCATCACTTCCATCGCACCCACCGCGCCCGAGCCGTCATCGGCGGCGCCGCTGCCCGCGTGCCACGAATCAAGATGCCCGCCGATCATCACGATCTCATCCTTCAGATCCGTGCCCGGTATCTCCCCGATCACATTCCATCCCTCCTGACCGCGCTCCATGTCAGCATCAATCATCAGTTCGAGTGAAACGGGCAATCCCTTCGAAAGAATTCGTTGTATCCGGTTATAATGTTCAGTCGTCATGCTGACCTGCGGCACAATCTCCGGCGCGTCATCGTCGAATGGATTCAGACGTTTCCCTTTCATTGACGAATCGGTCTGCGGAACGCTCGCGCCCATCACATAGACTGTTCCCCCGTCGCCGTGTGCACAATCAAGGATGGCAAGCGCGCCTTCCCTGCGGCAGAGCTCGAGCTTCGCCGACATCAGACGTGTTTCCACCCGCCCGCTTTCCCTCATGAGCGAATCGGCTTTTGTCACCACACGCGGGCGCGGTTCGGGCACATCGGCATTGGCCATGTGCAGAAGCGTCTCATCGGTATGGCGCGAGGCGTTCGCTTTGAAATTCGGCGCAAGGGCGCGTATCGTATCGAACAGCACGAACCTCCCCTTCAGCTTTCCCTTGTAGGCATTCAATTCCTCCATTGAGTTCGCATGCAGATAGATCGCCTCACCCCTGACCATCCCCTTTGTTGACGGCGACCACGCCTTTGGATATCCGATGAGCGGAATCGATTTCGGCGCGGTCATCCCAAATGAAAAATGTTTGAGCGTCCATCCCCTGCCGAAGTGTCCCCATGATTCGACATGAGCATTTTTCACACCCATGTCCGTGAGCGTTTTTGCGGCCCAATCTGCCGCCGCCTTGAATTCCGGAGAGCCGGTGAGGCGCGAGCCGTATACGTTCGTGAGCCAATCGAGCATATCGAGAGATTTCGAATGCTCCATGCCTTCAGTCCTGATCCTTGAGATGGCCGCCGTATCGATCTTTTCAGTTTCGATCTGCGCCGATGCGCATTGCACTGCCAGCATACTGACGATAAAAAATCCAGTTACCTGTTTCATTGCAGATACTCATTCCTTTCGAAAATAAAAATTGCAGGCGCTGTTGATGACCAGCGCAGCGAAAAAAAATAATTTACTTCATCAACTCCGGCACGCCATCTTTATGCACGAGAAATGCGAGCACTTTCATTTTTACGTACGACGAATGCATTATGATATATCCGTGCAGCGGACCCTCATGCGCAGTGCGCCATGAATCTTTCACGAGGAACCAGTCCTCCTTTCCCTTCTTCGTATACCCGATCGCATGCATGAGATGATCGTCCGTCGTGGCCCCGGCCTGGAAACGGAACTCGCGCGCTTCGGGTGTGATCGCCTGTACGGGCAGATCAAAATCGGGGATGAACGCATATTGTTTTGTGAGCCTGTACGACGGCTCCGAGATGTCCGCATCGAACGCCACAGAGTACTGGCGTGACAGCGCGCCGGTAAACAGCGCATAGAATTCGTTGAGCGGGACATTTAAATAGTTTGCATAATGCTTCCAGTTGTCCGGCACCCGAAGCTCGGTTTTTTTATGATACGGCGCATACATGAATGAGGTCACAAGAAC
>DATGXR010000309.1:0-3771 GCA_035298825.1 Bacteroidota bacterium | reverse complement strand
CGCGATGCCCACCGACACGAGAAAGAGATACTTCCACATCGCTTCGAGCGATTCCTCGTCGGCATAATAATAAATGAGCGGCGCCACCGAAAGCGTCGTCGTTTCGGAGGCGACCCAGTAGAGTCCGAGATGATTGCTCACCAGGGCCACCGTATTGGCGAACAGGAAGAGGTTGAGCATCATGAAGTAGAGTCGCTTCCCCGATTCCTCATTGACAAGCGGCGGCCGATTCAGATACGAATACGACACGATCACCACCCAGCAGTACACGTGCGACAGGATCAGGAGGAACAGTCGGCTGAGCGCATCGATGCGGAAAAAATCGTTTTCCACAGGCTGCACGATGCCTGCAAAGATGAGGCAGGACATCACGAGATGCGCCCCTGCAATCAGCAATGAAATGCCAAACTGCGCCTTCCTGTTGCGGAGCACGTAATTGGCGGCGACGCCGACGAGCGGCAGTCCTATTAACACGAGCAGTTCGGTTTTCAATCTTTTAACCTTCCGAGAACGGTCACATCCTGTTTTGTAAATGTGGAGCTGATTTTATTGATCGTGATGCCCATCAGGAACACCACCACGAACACATCGAGCATCGCGCCGAGTTCGACGAGCGTCGGCATTTCGCCGGCAACCGACGTTCCGAACAGGAAGATGCCGTTTTCAAGAATCATGAAGCCGACGACGTGCACGATGAGCTTTTTCCTGAAGATGATGATGTAGATGCCGACGATGATCGCCGAGAATGCCGATGCGAACGGAATCGGTTCGATCGGCGTAAATCCGGACAGGATATGCGCCGAGACGAAGATGATCGACATCGAGGCGACGGTCAGCAGCAGAAAATTAAACGGCTGGATGCTCGGCTCCACGATCCGCTTCACATCCAGATCGATCACGATCTTGTTGATGAACCGCGGAATGACCACCGCCTTCACGATGAATGACGTGACGGGAATGATCAGGATGTGGATGGAGATGTTGTTGATGAACGGGAACACCATCATCGCCGAGAGCAGAATCCCCTGCATGCGCAGAATGGACACGTACGTCTTGAGTCGCGAAGTGACGACGATATACAACAGCGTCAGGCAGAATAAAATACTGAGGACATTTTCCATGATACTCTTTCGGAGTTTATTGACGAACAAACGTATAGATGAGCAGATTCAGGATCCCGATCGCGGTCGCGAACAGGAGATACTGAGGAATGCTCTTCATCTTGAAGCGCGCGATCATCGTTTCCACCCACGCGATGAGCGCCGTGAGGATCAGCAGCATGACGATGAACACCGAAAATCCGACGTACGGATTCTGCATGCTGAACGGATTGAAGAACGAGGCTTCATAGATCGCATAGATCATAATCTTAATGTAGCTTGAATACTGATACAGAAAGAGATCGATGCCCGAGTTGTCGAGGATCATCACCTCGTGGATCATCGTCAGTTCAAGGTGCGTGTTCGGATCGTCGATCGGCATGCGCGAGCATTCGGTCATCATCAGAAAGAAGGCGGAGATCGAGCTCACGATGATGAAGACGAGCGATGTCGGATTGTCGAGACGGATTGAATGATAGATCTCGTATATGGACGTGTGCCCGCTGATGAACGCGAGGCTGCCGAGCGTGAAGAAATAGATGGGTTCGGCAAACACGGCGAATGTGGCTTCGCGCGCCGCGCCCATGCCTTCGAACGAGCTGCCGATATCCATCGCGCCGAGGATCTGAAAGAATCGCGCAAGACCCAGCAGGTACGCGAACACGATGATGTCGCCGTTGAAACTCAGGATCGGCCGCACATAGCCGATCGGCAGCATGAGGCTCGAAATGAGGATCGCGGCAAACGAGACGACCGGCGCCAGGCGGCTCACGAACGATGCCGTCGTCGCGTAGATCGTCTCCTTCCGCATGAGCCGAAAGAGTTCGAAATACGGCTGCCACAACGGCGCGCCGATGCGGCCGGTGAGCAGCGCCTTCTGCTTATTGATCAGTCCCACAAGCAGCGGTGAGATGCCCATGATGAACAGGAAGGGAAAAAGTCCCTGGATATTTAAAAGTATGTCCATACGATCGCGACCCCGCCGTACACAAGTACGACAATTAACATAAAGAGGATGTAGAAACGAATATCGGTTCGGCTTAAAAATTCAAACGAGTTCACTTTGTTGAGAAGCGCACGATACAGCGGAAGGACGAACGAGTCCTCCGAAAAATCTCCGGCATGCGATTCGAAGTGCGACGGCTTCGGAAAGATCGAATCCGGAGGCGTGACGTGCGAATGGATCTGGAGCATCGTGGCGGCGATGCTGTTGATCTCATCGGCATAGGACGATGCGGTGTACTGCATCTTCGATGTCTGTCCGCTGAATCCGCAGCCCCAGGCGGGCGCGATGCGCTGTTTTCTTCCGATCATCTTCACGGCCAGTATGGCGCCGGCCGCCACAAGCACACCCACGAAGACGAGCGTCATCACATTCCACTGTGCGAACATCGAATACGGCTGAAGCGGAATGCCCCAGCGATTATATGTGATCACCGAGGTGATGACGCCAAGCACCGACTGCGGATAAATGCCGAACACAATGCAGAGCAGCGCCATCGCGCCGAGCGACGCGTACTCGGCTCCCGTCACGGGAAATTCGCGGAGCGGCGTGCGTTCGGTTCCGAGGAACATCACGCTGTCGATTTTCGTGAAACATCCAAGCGCCAGTCCGCCGACGAAAGCCAGTCCGACCGCCATCACAAGCATGAAGAGCGGGAAGTACATGCCCAGCGCCGAGGCCGTTTCGAAGAATCCCTTATAGATGAGAAACTCGGACATGAATCCATTGAGCGGCGGAATGCCGCTGATGGCCAGCGTGCCGATGAGAAAAAGCGCAACAAACCATGGCGCGCGGTGCACGATGCCGCCCATGTCCTCGATCGATCGCGTGCCGAAATTATGATAGATGATGCCGGATCCCAGGAACAGCAGCGTTTTAAAAATGGCATGGTTGAACGTATGGAACAACGCCCCGCCGAATCCGAGCCAGATAAGCGACTGGACCGAATATGCAATTCCGATCACGCCGATCCCGATGCCGATGCCGATGATGCCGATATTTTCAATCGAGTGGTACGCGAGCAGCTTCTTGATATCGTGCTGTGCCAGCGCGTACCATACGCCGAACAGCGCGCTGAACATGCTGATGGCCATGATCACGATGCCGATCCATGCGGGCATCGGCGAGCAGAATTCGATCACGCGCAGAATGCCATAGATGCCGGTCTTGATGATCACGCCCGAGAGAAATGCGCTCAACACAGTCGGAGCGATCGGGTGCGCCCACGGCAGCCAGAAATGGAACGGCATGAAGCCTGCCTTGATGGCGAAGCCGATGAATCCGAGTCCGCATACCGCATAAAACACAGCACCCGCCTGCACGGTGATATGGAAATCTGTGAAGAACCAGCTGCCCGAACTGTTGTGCAGAAGAAAAAAGAAAATATAGAGAATGAATGTCGCCATGTGCGTCGTGGCGAAATAGATGAGGCTTCCCCTCTGCACTTCTTCTTTTTCCTTTTCAAGCAGCAGACCGAGATACGCGCAGAGCGTCATCACTTCCCAGAACACGAGGAAGACGATCGCCTGGGCCGCAAGCATGAGCAGCTGCGTCGAGAGCAGGAGCACGGAAAATGTGACAAGAAACGCGCGGACTGCCGCTTCCCTTTTTGCGAGATAATGGTCAAGATACGAGTACGCAACAATGACTGCCGGTATGGCGACAGTC
>DATGXR010000308.1:0-1942 GCA_035298825.1 Bacteroidota bacterium | reverse complement strand
ATCGCTCCAATCGGGCACCGGTGAGACGATTGCGCCGGTTGAATCCTTCGTGAACCAGTCGGGGTGCTGGCGCAGGATCTTGCTGTCCCACGATGTATGGTTTGCCACCAGGTCGATGATGATCTTCAATCCGAGCGCGTGTGCGCTCTCGACAAGGCGTTTGAAATCATCCAGCGTGCCGTATTCGGGATTGATGCCGTAGTAGTCTCGCACCGAATACGAGCTGCCGAGCGTGCCTTTCCTGCGTTCGATGCCCACAGGATGAATGGGCATCAGCCAGAGAATCGTGACGCCGAGCGATTTCAGCTCGGGAAGTTTTTTCTCGATGCCGGCGAATGTGCCTTCGGGAGAAAATGCGCGCGGGTAGATCTCGTAGATGATGCCGGTCTTGACCCAGGGTGCGCTCTTGCGCGCCTGTTTGTCGCCAAGCGGTGTTTGAATCTGCGGTTGTGCGCAAATGCTCTGGACAGCCACAAGGATCGCACAAAGAAGAATCGATGGTTTCATAGAGAGAGATAATTTGATTGAATTGTGTTTTGACTCATTCGCCATTGAGAATTATTTTTTTTGCATCACTTTCAGCGCCTTCGTCGCGGCATCGATCATCGCGCCGGGACCCACGGGACTTCCGGCGGCTTTCGTCATCCAGAGATCGGGTGCGATCGAACCAATCGTCGCCATGCGTTCGACTTCCGCGCCGAGATTGCCCGAGTGCTCGATCTGCTGTTCGATCTGGAAGGCGATCATATGTCCGAGCGGATAATCCGGCAGATAGAGAAACGAGTGTATCATGTGCGAATAGATGCCGAGGATGACTTCATCGCGCACGCCGAACAGAGGCGCGTAGTACTGGTTCCAAATCGTTTTCGCAATCGACTGCACGGCCTGGTTCAATTCGAGAGGCGTCGCCTGCGGATGCTCGTACATCCAGTGCCAGACCTGCATATCGACAAGCGCCACGCCGGCGATCTCGAACGTCATCCAGTAATCGTTGAGCGCCTTCAAGGCTTCCGCCTGCGGATCGCTCACTCCAAGGCCGAGGATCTTCATATCTCTTGCCTGAAAGACGAATGCGATCGCCTCGGTGAAGGCCGTATTGGGCACGCCTTGAAGCAGCGGATAATCGATCGCATTAAGCGAGAGCGTCTGCTCGACGTTATGCCCCATCTCGTGCACCGCAATGTTGAATCCCTTATAGTTCATCCCCGATGCCTCGATGCGCGTGCGAAGATGCGCCGGCTCTCCGCGCATCGCGGCGCCCATCGCATGCCCCGAGCCGCGGGCCGCATCGACGACGATGTGCGAGGCCAGATATCGGGCGCGCTCGCGTGTGAAGCCGAGCTTCACGAGCATCTGCAGAATGTCTTTTTTATACGCATCGGGTGTGGGATATCGTTTCTGCGTGATCCGGTCGAGTTCCGCTTCCGAGTACTTCGCTTTCGGGCGAAAGCCGTTGTACCAAATATCGAATACTTCCAACGGACGACCCAGGCGCCGGGATATCATCGCGGCCACGTCTTTCGCGATCGGGGATGTGAGCACATCCTCGAACATTTTTTTGACGCGGGCCTCGGGAATCTGACGATCCTCGTTGAACCGGCGATCGATCAGCGTCGGCGCCGTGGGTGAAAACGGATCGACCTTCAGCTGCGCGCGGAATGTCTTTAAGAGCACATCGTAGCGCGTGTTCGGTTCGGGATCAGCCGTCGGCGCAAGTGTCTGACTGGCGGGTGTTGATGCGAGAGCATCATTTACTGCGGCAGGCGCAACCGTATTTGAAAACGGATTCCAGTCCGCATGCGGATTATCGATGACCGATTGGGGAATCGTCTGTGTGACGATGCGTTCCATCACGCGCGTGATCATGCGCTGCTTTTCAAGACCGTGCTCGGTGTCGGCATAATCGGCCTTGATCTCATCGCGCAGATTCCAGTGCGACAAC
>DATGXR010000307.1:0-1554 GCA_035298825.1 Bacteroidota bacterium | reverse complement strand
TATCCCTTGGCCGTCTGATGGTTTGCGTAATAGACGCACACATTCGGATTGTTTTTGATCTGACGCACTTTCCGGCTTGTTCGTGATGTGGCAAACCAAGTGATCAATTCGTCATTTGCCGGAAACGGATTCAGCGTTCGTGTCTGCGGCTGGCCGGTGGAGTCGATTGTGACAAAGCCGCAGTAATGTGTGTCGGCCATTATTTCCCGTGCGGCGACAAGCAACGTGTCCTTGTTGAATTTGTTCTGGCTCGCGAGTTTCTGTGGAATGATCGCTGATGTGATCACCAGAATTGATAACACTGTAACCAGGATATTCTTTTTCATAGAGATTGGGATTAAGTGATTTGAAGATCGGCGTCGTACGCAAGCCGTGTGGTCAAAAACTTTCGCAGCAGTAATGCGTGTTAATTTACGCGTATGGATGAATCTTCGCAACAGTCCCGTGTGAAATAGTTCCGGATATGTATGGATTCTCGCAACAGTCCCGTGTGAAATAATTTCGGATATGTATGGATTCTCGCAACAGTCCAATGTTTATTGTTTACGAAAATACTGAAATGAAGTTGCGTTTTACTACTCCGGACAAGTTCCCCGCTACTTGGGACGAATTATCGAACCGGGTGATAAAGTTATCCTGCCGCCTGAGGCGATGATAAGAATTTAGCGCATCCGGATACAGCTTGGTCGAATTGGGGAGTGTCATTCCTTCATGGCGGTAATGCGGTTGGGATGCTTGTAGAACAATAAAAATTCAGATCCCCAATAGCTCTTGCGATCGAGGACCGCGAGTGTCGTATCGCGGAGGATTGATTCGCTCGTGAGGCCAGTATGTGAAAAGATTGCATTCGCCGTATAGGGATCCCAGAGAATCATGCAATCGGAATAATTCGCAATCGTATTTTTGTTCAGCGGCCTGCACTTCATTCCGCCTGTCGGCGCGGCATCCAGTACATATTGCACGATTGGATTGTTGGAAAGCAGCACCGACTCGGGATGTGCCTGAAGGGCCGATCTCGTTATTTCGATCACTGTTTTTTCGTAATTCGTCCAACGACGCGGTTGCGTGGTCAGCGTGCAGTTGAAGACGACGAGAGCGATCACTGCCAATGACACAGCTGTCCGCACATATTCGGTTCGTATGAGTTCGAGAATGGCCGACATTCCAAAGGCGGACACGAGAGCGACGAACGGTCCAACCACTGTGAGGTAACGCAAATCGCCGACGCTGCCGGTCCAATGCAGCACTTCCGCCCCGCTCAGCGTATTCAGAACAATCTCGGCTGCAATCGAAATATAAATGATCGCATAGTCGGAAGTTTTCCCTGCCCGCGCAATGAAGAAAGCGCCGAGTGAAAACAACAGCACTTGACCGATGCCGAAGATCACGTGCAGATTTTCGACATAATATATCATTGAAATTCCGGGAATATATTTTTTAATCCTGGAATAGTTCAACCATTCCGTAAAGAAAACAGAAATGTCTCCTGAAATCACAGTTGTTGAAGATATCCACAAAACCGGTCCGATGAGGACAAGAGGCAGGATCTTCCAC
>DATGXR010000306.1:0-2318 GCA_035298825.1 Bacteroidota bacterium | reverse complement strand
TTTTTTCCTCGTGCGCGATATTTTTCCGCATTGCGTGAGAGCGCCGCATGTGTGCTGCAGGGAGTGATTCCCTGCAGCACAACAGAGAACGTCATGAGCTTCCAATCAGAACGTCATGACCGCGCCAAGCAGCAGTGTGGTCTGTGTCTTTTCCGTTCCAGGAGCATTCTTATCGAACACCGGCGCATTCGACGCATCATGCCGCAGTTCACCGCGCAGCAACAGCGAGGATGCGACGAGGTACTCATAGGTCGCTGTGAATTCCTTGATATTCAGTCCCTGTACACCCAGTCCGGTGGAGTATCCCTGCGGATCATCGTACACTTCTCCGCGCATGGCAAAAGCCGCCTTCTCTGAAATCGCATATTTCGCGTACACCGCCGCTCCCTTCCACAGCGCCAGACCGAAATCGGTCTTCGCCTGTCCGTAATCGGCATTCACCGCAAGCGTGACGGCATCGGAAAGTTTTTGCGTCACGATCAGATCGTAGACGGTCCTCTTTCCGCTTTCGATCGGTGTGAGGTTTTCGAAGCCGTCGATCGCATTCAGGATGACGCTTGTCGACGGACCTGCGGTCCAGTTGAGCGTTGCGCCGATCGTCTTGAAATCATTGTTATCCGTTCCCGAATTCCATCCGTTCACCACGTGCACGCATGCAGAGAGATTGTCTGCAAGCGGATACGTCAGGCGGACGCCCGTGTGATAATACGGAATGGCCCATGCAAATAAGAGCGAGCGGCTGTAATTCCAGTTGTCCTTCGACTCGATCACCTCGTTGCCCATGTGCGTCACGAATTTGCCCGCGTCAACGGTGAGACCCTTGCCGATCGGCACGACGACTGTCAGGAACGCCTGTTGCACGATCGAAAGCGAACTGGTCACGCCGGGCTGCACCATGTCGTTCGCAGATCCGTAATCGAGATCCAGACGGAATCCCACCGGTTCCGCCTTCTTCTGGAACACGAGTTCGACGAGACTGAGATTGAATTGATTTTCGGCCACGTCGAAATTCCGCAACTGGTTCTTCGCCGTCACTGGATGGGCGAAATTTTTGCTGTAGTAGGCGTCGACAAATCCGCTGATCGCGACTGATGGCGCCGGCACTGCGCCGCCTTGCGCGCGCAGCGCGGTTGCACAACAGAGTAACGCAACAATGATCACTGTTTTCCGTACTGTAACTGATTTCATGACTGCTCCTTGTATTTGATTGGTTGAAATGTGTGCGTTTACAACGCGTCGTCGCCGACTTCATTGGTCCTGACGCGGATTGTTTCCTCGACGTTCATGATAAAGATCTTGCCGTCTCCGACTTCGCCCGTCCTGGCGTTCGTCACGATCAGCGAAACAGCTTTCTCAACGCCTTCGTCCGCGCACACGAGCTCGACTTTGATCTTCGGAATGAAATTCACCGAATACTCCGAGCCCCGGTAGATTTCAGTGTGGCCCTTCTGCCGGCCGTATCCTCTGACTTCTGTAATCGTCAGGCCGCGAAATCCGGCTTCCGACAATGCGTCTTGAACCGAATCAAGACGCGACGGCCGGACGATTGCTTCAATTTTTTTCATGATGCTCCCTGATGCTGAATATGAATGTGATGAGGTGTGGATATGTGTCGTGTGATTCGAGTATTTAATTAATTAGGTCTATTCACAATTATGCCTTTTTTAATTATATTGCATTGACGTATTACTATATAAAATAAGGTTATTTTTATATTTGTCAAGCATTTTTTAGGCGGGGGATAAAAAAAAATCCGGCCGGCGCTCGAATCGATATTCGAGCGCCGGCCGGATGTCTTGTTTCGCTTTTGGAGTGCGTTACGATGATCGCCGTACGAACATCAAGCGTCTCATCGCATCAGCAGCATCTTTTTTATTTCAGTCGTGCCGTTCGTTTGCAGCGAATAATAATACACGCCGCTCGCAAGACGATCGCCGTTGAAGCGGACGCGATACGACATTCCGGCAACTGCCTCGCCGTTGAAGAGCGTCGCCATTTCCTGACCCAGCGTGTTGTAGACGGCGAGCCTGACGCGGCCCGCAGTCTGCACGCTGAATTTGATCTCCGTCGTCGGATTGAAGGGGTTCGGATAATTCTGTCCCAATTCGAATGTACGCGTGAGCTGCTTCGACATTTCAACGCATGTGCTGTATCGGAAGTCACCATTGCGGTCGACCTGCTTGAGTCTGTATGAACAGGCTTCGGCGACCGGACTGTTGTCGGCGAATGTGTACGTACGGGGCGTATTACATGTTCCTGCGCCTTCCGAAAATCCGATTCGCGTCCAGGCGGAAACGGAAGCGGACGATCGTTCGATC
>DATGXR010000305.1:0-15649 GCA_035298825.1 Bacteroidota bacterium | reverse complement strand
CCATTGCTGATGGGGAGCTCTCCCATCGGACTTTCAACCGATCCCGAGAGACTGTCGGCTGCCACTTTGAAATTAAACGTCATCTCCATCGCTCCATTGGGCGTCTCCATCTGTCCTTTCCATTTGCCGTTGATATCCTGTGCCGATGCAACGTGCGCCAGCCCGATCACTAGTAAAGCCAAGACACAGATGATGTGTTTCATACGTACTCCTTTCGTGTAACGGTTGTTGTGAAGACGTTTATGAATGTGTGTATATGTGCGTGTTACGGTTCTTGCGTGTATACTGACTGCTTCAACAACTGAGAATGTCACTTCAATTTCATCTCCTTCATCCATGCCAAAAGCGGCTCCATCCATCCCCGGTGCCTGAAGATAAATCCGTGCCCGCCTTTCGGATACACATGCAGCTCCACACTCACGTGATGATGCCTCAGCGTTTCGAAATACGCGATGCTGTTATCGACATCGACCAAGGCGTCATCGGCGGCGTGCGTGATGTAGGCGGGGGGAGTGTGTTCATCGACCTGCAAGTCATTCGAATACAAGTCGATGAGCCGGCGTGAGGGATTCGTGCCGAGCAAATTCGCACGCGAATCACGATGCGTCAAACTATCCTCCATGCTGATGACCGGATAGACCAAAATCTGGAAATCAGGCCGCAGGCTTGTGTGATTGGCATTTTCGATCAACGCCGGTTCATAATGTGTTGCCGCTGTTGACGCCAGGTGCCCGCCGGCCGAAAATCCCATCACGCCGATTTTCTGTGTGTCAATTCCCCAGCGGGCCGCGTTTTCTCTCACCATTTTCATCGCTTGTTGCACATCCTGCAGCGGCCCGATCGTCTTATCAACCATCGTCGAATCATCGGGAAGACGGTATTTGAGGACAAATGCAGCCACGCCGTTTTTTGCTAATTCCTTCGCGGTGGTGATGCCTTCTCCCTGATAGACAATGACCTTGTACGATCCGCCGGCGCAAATAATGACGGCCGGCCGTGCGCCATCTTTTTGTTCCGGAAGATACACTTCAAGCGTCGGATGCGTGACACGTGTGAACATTCCTGAAGAGGCAATCGAGCCGGAGTCAAGCGTGCTTGTGACTCGTGAATTCGGAATCACTCCAGGATAGAGACTAAGTATTTCCTGTGCGCGCACTGTCAACGACAGTGCGCATATCAGGCTCAGACACAATGCGATGGTCTTCATGGTGTTTATAGGATTTTTTTGAAATCGTATTACTTCAGCAGTACCATCTTCGATGATCGATCAAATACCTTTCCATCGTGCACCGACACCGCTTTGACTCTGTAGATATACACTCCGCTTGCCACAGGAGCGCCAGCGGCATTCCTGCCGTCCCATACAACGCTTTGAGCACCCGAGGCCTGCACACCCACCTTGAATGATTTTACTTCCTGTCCCCGCACATTATAGATTGTCACGGTCACAGAAGACTGGCGGGGTAATGCATACCCGATGGTTGTCGAGGGATTAAACGGATTGGGATAGTTCTGCGCAAGTGTAAACTCTTCCGGGGCGCGCCCTTCAGCAGTGGCGACACTGGTGATCGTTCCTTCTTCAACCGCGATTAACTGAATGCCTGTACCGGTTCCAAGGTTTCTTGAATATTTTTTGTCCGTCGCATTATTCCAATGCTCATGGACGCCAAGGCTGTAAATGTGGACTCCCGAGCTGTCCGGATCATATTTCACGCCGGCCGGCCACAGCGTTGAATCGGCCGCCTGATGCAGATAATCGTCGACGCCACGCACTTGCACAAACGCATATTTTCCATTGTTGAGTTTCGTCGCCGTGATGTTGCCAACGGTAAATTCCGAGCGCAGGAAATCATACCCGACAGATTCGATCGCCACGTTGTCGAATGATGCGAAGACGGATGCCGAGTACCCGTTATTGAAGGGCGCCATCTTCCATCTGAGCGGTTTGTCCTGCTCGAAATCCGTACCCCACAAGGCATCGAGCAGGAAGAACAGATTTTTCTTGCGAAGAAGCGATTGCGTCATTAAATCCACCTGAACTCTGTAGAGGCCGTATCCGGCGCGCGACGTATCACCGTAATCCAATTGCGTCGGGCATGGCAATCCGTTGTGCAGATGCCCGGCGTCCCCGCGCGATTGCGATCCGAAATGATTCTTCGCAAACAACGTCATCCCGGCGCGCATGTGTCCCTTTAATTGAGGAATATTGAGCATGTATTCGGCCGTCTCAAAAATCGTATACAGCGAGTCATACCAGATGGGATCTTTGCCGAAGTTCCCACCCGGATACATCACGTTTGCGCGCAGAACCTTGCCTCGGTCCGAGTAGTGAATCTTCGCGGCCGCGCTTGCACTTGGCGTCAGCTGCTCTCTGCCGAGACGTGTATAATTATCGCGGCCCACATAATGGACGTTCGGATATTTCGGATGCCATTGATCGTACCATTCCTTATAGATATTCCGGATCGGATCGCCGACGTAAATATCGCTTTGTGCAACATGGACAACATCGACAAGCTGGTGCAACACCGATAGCACGATTGCCGGAGTTGTTTCGGACATTCCATACCAGTTGCCGTTGACTTTTTGCAGCGTTGTTGAATTGAAATTTCCGCCCCAGCCGCTGCACTCATTGATCTTGATGAATATTTTTTCTCCGGGAGTATAATTCACCGCTCCCTTTCCCCGTTTTTGATTGTGATACTGGAAGATCGCCTTCCATGCGGCGCTGTCGCTTTGCTGACCGGTCAGACTGTCGATCGCCGCCGAGATCATCGTGTCGATGACAGCCTGATTGTTATTCTCTGCCATCCACCAGGCATGATTGAGTGAATCGGGGCTGCACTTCTGGTTGACCGCCGTCGAATTGTGCACCCAGACAACTCTTCCTTCTTTTCCCGGCATGCCCTGCGCAACGCCGATGGGTTCATTTGCAGTGACGACTGCATCAGACGTGAGGACGATTTCCTTGTAGAGGAACCCATTCTCGTATAACACGAATCCGCTCACACTGCAAATAAGAAAGGCGCCGAGGAAAAACACCGGATAATAATACAACGGTCTTTTCGATCTGAAAAATGCGATGGCCGATATTCCAACCATCGCGAGATATCCGATAAATCCCGAGGCAAGCGGCATGGCGGTTCTCATGCACGGATAACTCAACCGGCTCGGTTTAGGGATCACCCGAATCAGGATCCAGATCATTGCCGCCAGTCCAACGATCGGCATCAACAGCTTGTAAAATCCTTCAGGCACGATAATTTTTCGTATTCTTCCTGTTTTAGGACACACTTTGAAAAATTTTTGAAACAATGCGTTCATAATTTCTCCTGAGCGTAATTGAATTATTACATATTGAGCACAATCAATATTGAATAATTCCGATGATCGGTTGTACAGTTGAATCGGTTAATTCGTTTGTCGTTTCTCATCATCACACCGGCGTTCCCAGGCACCGTGTTACACGGCGCCCGACCGACCGGCGATTGTTTCTTTTTTTTTCACATCATACCACACAAGCGATAGTTATTTTCTCTCTCACACTTCCATCACTTCCCGGAAATGACGTATCTTCCGCCTGGTTTTGTCACAAGATCGTAGAGATACGTCTGTTTGACTCCAACGGCATTGAGGTGCGCCTTCGGTGAGACAAGCGGCTTTTTCAATTGCGGCGTGGAATAAAACGGATTCATATTTTCTCCAATTGCCTCGACGAGCTTTGTGCCGGGACCTGATTGCAACATCGAATACGAGCGGATCCGACATGTGCCACCGAGCTTCGATGTGAGCTTCAATGAGGAAAGTTTCCCGTTATTCCATTCCATCGATTCAATTTCAAATCCGCCGCGGGCGCGAAGTCCCGTGACGCGTCCTTTGTTCCACACATCGGGTAGGGCCGGCAGCACGAAGACCGCTCCGTCGTCGCTTTGCATGAGCATTTCCGTTACACCGGATGTGAATCCGAAATTTCCATCGATCTGGAACGGCGGATGCGCATCGAACATGTTCGCATACGTGCCGCCTGTTTCGAACTGCGGTTTATCGACGAGCTTGATCTGATCGGTCACGAGCTTATAGGCGTGGTTGCCGTCGAGCAGCTTGGCCCACCAGTTGATTTTCCAATTCATCGACCAGCCGGTCGAGGGATCGCCACGCTGCAGAAGCGTTGTGCGCGCGGCATCGAACAGGTCCGGTGTGCGGAAGGCGGAGATTTGATTTGACGGAAAGACTCCATAGAGATGCGAGACGTGCCGGTGATGATCCTTCGGATTGTCCCAATCATTCAGCCATTCCTGCAGCTGGCCGTATTGGCCGATCTGCATCGGCGGCAATCGGTCAAGCGCCTGCTCCACTTGCGCGATGAATGCCCGGTCCGTCTTCAGAATGGTTGCCGCGCGTATCGTCTTGGTAAACAAATCGAAGAGCAGCTGATTATCCATTGTTGTTCCGGCGGCGATCGACACATCCGGATGACTTGCCGGGGCGTTTTCGGGCGAGATCGAAGGTGTCACTACCAGCCATTTGTGTTCGGGCTCCTCGACGAGCACGCTCAGGAAAAATTTCACGGCCTCTTTCACAATGGGATACACCGAGCGCAGATATTGTTGATCGCCCGAATATTCGTACTTTTCAAACACATGCTGGCTCAGCCATGCGCCGCCCATCGGCCACATGCCCCAGAAAGAACCGTCAATGGGTCCTGTAATGCGCCAGATGTCCGTATTGTGATGCGCCACCCATCCCTCGGCGCCGTACATCACTCTGGCAGTCTGTTGCCCGGCAACGGCAAGCTCCCGGATCATTTGAACGAGCGGCTCATTCATCTCGCTTAAGTTAGTGTTTTCAGACGGCCAGTAATTCATTTCCGTATTGATATTGATCGTGTACTTGCTATCCCACGGCGGGAACAGCTGGTCGTTCCATATGCCCTGGAGCGTGGCGGGCTGTCCGCCCGGCCGTGAAGAAGAAATCAGCAGATACCGGCCAAACTGAAAATAGAGCGCAGCCAATTGCGGATCGTGCGCCTTTGGAAATTGTTTGATGCGTACATCGGTCGAAAGTTTAATGGAATCGGTGACGCCAAGATCGATACTGACGCGGTGAAAATATCGTTGATAGTCCAAGACGTGATCGCGCAGCGTGCGCTCGACTGGTTTTTTCTGCGCCGAACGAAGATAGGCGGCGGCCTTCTTTACGGGATCGGCGCTGATGTCACGATAATTCCTGAAGCCGGATGCAATTGAAATATACAATGTGACTGCATTTGCCTTCTCGACTGTGATCGAGGTGTCAGCAGCCGAGACCGATCCTCCATCGGATACGATTTTCACCTGCGCCTGAAACTTCACCGCACCTTTGACCGAATCGCAATCGCCGCTCGTGCCGAACATCAGGAGCGTGTTGCGACCGTCCGTGGAGCGTTCAACCGGAGCAGGACGGTTCACTGAAGCGGTGAAGCTGATCATGCCGGGTTTGCTTGCCGTCACACGGAGGATCATGACCTGATCGGGAAACGAGGCGAACATGACGCGCGTATAGGTGACGCCGTCGACATCATAGCGCGTGGTCGCCACGGCCGAATCGATATTTAATTCCCGATAGTACTTCGTGAACGATTCGTGTCCCGGAAATAAGAGCGTGAGCGCGCCGACTGTTTGGTAGGGCATCCCGTGCGATGTGCGCGTGATAACTTTTTGATTCACCAGATCCTGGGCTTCTTTGTACTTGCCGTCAAAAATCATCTGCCGGATAACCGGCATCGCTTCTTTGGCATCGGGATTGTCGTTGCGGTTTGGCTGTCCCGCCCAGACAGTGAGTTCATTGAGTTGAATTGTTTCCTTCGAGGGATTGCCATACACCATTGCGCCAAGCCGGCCATTGCCGACCGGCAGCGCTTCGACCCACTGTGTGGCGGGTTTGGCATACCAGAGTTTCAAAAGCGTTTCTTGCTGCGCCGAGACTGTGAGCACCGAAACAGCACAGAGGATGCACCAACGTAATATGGATTTCATCTTTTTCAATTCATTGTGATGTGGTAAGCGCTATGTCTGATGAGAACTATGGTTCAACACTCGGGGCAGAAGAGATTCATTTTGCCTGAGCACGGTTTCGATCAGATGGTGGTGTACGCCTTTGGGAGCGGAACCTCTCATTTCATCAACAAGCACCTCCATTGCCTTTTGTCCCAGGACGTACGGGGAGCTGTCGATGATGGTCAGCGTCGGGGAGAGTAACTCTGCAAACTCACGATGTCCGAGTGCGATCACGCCGATATCAAGGGGAATTTTCAAGCCGGCTCGTTTAATGGCCTCGTATGCCCCTTGCGCGATCCGGTCGTTGGAGGCAAAAATCAATTCAGGCAGCGGATCTTGTTCCAACAATTTTCGACACCCATGATATCCCGATACTTTATCGAACCCTCCGTAGATGATCCAATCGTCTTTCACAGGAAGGTTGTATTTCTGAAGTGTTTCAATATACCCGGCCTGCCGTTCGCGTCCGATGCGGATCTTCTGGCTGCCGGCGAGGTGGGCAATGTGTTTATATCCGCATTCGATTGCATAGGTGAGAAGTGTGGAGGTTGCCAGGCGATCGTCGATCCCGACACTGCTGATACCGATTCCCTGAATGGCGCGATCGAAGAAGATGATGGGCACATTCCTTTTTTTCACCCGTTCAAAAATTGCCCGATCGGTTGTTTCTTTCGAGACCGCCACCAGGATTCCGTCGACCCGGTGGGCGAGCATGGTGATAATATTTTCAATTTCGATCGAGGCATTCTCGCGGGACACCGTCAACATGACATGATACCCATGCTTGACAGCCGCGTCCATGATTCCGTCGATGGCAAAGGAGAAGAAGGAATTGGCAACATCAGGAACAACGACGCCGATCGTGTTCGTTCTGCTGCGATGGAGGTTTCGCGCCGTATAGTCGGGGATATATCCCATCTCCTGAGCAAGGAGTTTCACTTTCTCCCGCATTTCCAGGGAAATATCGGAACTATTGCTCAGCGCCTTCGAAACAGTGATGCGTGAGACTCCCAGTTTATCGGCGAGATCTTTTTGTGTGATAATTTTCACTGGCTCTTTAAAAAAACACTTACACGAGTAAGACCCTCTGTGTCTATTTTTTTTCCGCTCAAGACGCAACACGCCGGCCTGAATCGGATTATACTTGCGCTCTCCCCCTGAGTGATTACACAACGACTAAAGATGCGGCTGCCGTGCGCGCGTGCAAAAAATTTTGCGCGTGCACGCACGGCAGTCCGATCATCTCTGTATAGATTTCTCTATGTGTGTGTGTGTGACACTGCCTGCGCAAACGATAAAAAAATAACGCGCAGGCTGAAAACAAGATGCGTTTTAGATCGAGTTGTTGATGAACGATTCGAAGAGTTCCTGCTTGCCGCTTGTCGGCTTCGGCTCGCCGGTTTCGATGGCGATTGCGCGAAGATCTTCGAGCGTCAATTTACCCTGTTCGAATGCCGCGCCCTTGCCCGAATCGAATGAGGCATACCGTGCTGCGCGCATCGCCTTATACGGCGTCTTCGTCAACACGGCATCGGCCGTCAAGAGCGCGCGCGCGAATGTGTCCATGCCAAGAATATGCGCGATGAACAGATCTTCAGGATCGGTCGAGTTGCGTCTGATCTTCGCATCGAAGTTCGTACCGCCCTTTGTGAATCCGCCGCCTTCGGCGATGACGAGCATCGCTTCGGTAAGCTCCAGCAAGTTCACCGGGAACTGATCGGTATCCCAGCCGTTTTGATAATCGCCGCGGTTGGCGTCGATCGATCCGAGCATGCCGGCATCGACTGCGACCTGCAAATCATGCTGGAACGAATGCTGCGCGAGCGTTGCATGGTTGACTTCAATATTCAGTTTGAAATCTTCGGCCAGTCCGAATTCGCGAAGGAATCCGATGACGGTGGCTGAATCGAAATCGTACTGATGTTTCATCGGCTCCATCGGCTTCGGTTCGATCAGGAACGTGCCGGTGAATCCCTGCTTGCGCGCGTAGTCGCGTGCCATGCCCAGGAAGCGGCCCATGTGTTCACGCTCGCGTTTCATGTTTGTGTTCAAAAGCGACATGTATCCTTCGCGTCCGCCCCAGAAGACATAGTTCTCACCGCCCAGGGCGATTGTCGCATCCATCGCGCGCTTGACCTGAACGGCGGCCTGCGCCACCACCGAAAAGTCCGGATTGGTCGATGCGCCGTTCATGTAGCGGGGATTTGAAAAGACATTGGCCGTTCCCCACAGGAGCTTCACGCCGGTTTCTTTCTGCTTGGCTTTTGCATAGTCGACCATCGTCTGGATGCGCGCATCGGATTCACTGATCGATGCGCCTTCCTCAACGAGATCGAAATCATGGAAGCAGTAAAAGGGAATGCCGATCTTCGTGATGAATTCGAAGGCCGCATCCATCTTCGCCTTGCCGCGGCCGATCGCATCGGCCGGTGCATCCCACGGAAGCACGCGCGGACCCGAGCCGAACGGATCGCTGCCTGTGCCGCAGAACGTATGCCAATAGGCAACCGCGAAGCGGAAGTACTCTTTCATCGTCTTGCCGGCGACGACCTTGTTTTCGTCATACCAGTGGAAGGCCAGGGGGTTGGTCGAGTCCTTGCCTTCGTACCGGATCTTTTCAATACCTTTGAAATATTCCATAGGATGTGTGTCTTTCTCTCTCAAAAAAAACTGTGAGTAAGTGGGTTAAGTGAATTAGAGAAATTGTGTGAGCCGTTTCAACCACGTCTCATACGCGCGTTGAGTGTCGGCCAACGCCTTCGGATCGGGTGTGACCGCGTCGATTTTTTCAAGCGAGGCGAACGCCAGCGGCAGGCTCGCAAAGAGTCCCGCACCGGCGGCCGCGCCGCGTGCTGCGCCTTCGGCGCCGTCTGTCTCGAAGAGTTCGATCGATGCGCCCGTCACGTTGGCGACGGTTGCACGGAAGACCGGACTCAAAAACATGTTCGCTCGTCCGGCGCGGATGAGCGATATCTGCATGCCCATCTCTTTCATGATATCGATGCCGTAGCGGAATGAAAAGGCGATGCCTTCCTGTGCGGCGCGCAGAATGTGCGAGCGTGAATGGCGGTTGAAGTCGAGTCCGAGAATGTGGCTGCCGATATTCTTGTTGGCAAGGATGCGCTCGGCTCCGTTGCCGAACGGGATGACGCTCACGCCGTCAGATCCGACTGCGATCTCGGAGGCAAGCGTGTTGATCTCGTCGTATTTCATGCCGTGGGCGACGTTGCGCCGCAGCCACGAATTGAGAATGCCCGTCCCGTTGATGCACAAGAGCACGCCCAGACGCGGATCGCTCGCCTGATGGTTCACGTGCGCAAACGGATTGACGCGCGACTGCGGATCGAACTTCACCTGATCGATCACGCCGTAGACCACACCAGAGGTGCCGGCTGTCGCGGCGATCTCGCCCGGCTGCAGCACATTGAGCGACAAGGCATTGTTCGGCTGGTCGCCCGCGCGGTAGGCAACCGTGACCGAGTCGTTCAGTCCGAGTTCCGCGGCGGCCGTTTTTGTCAGCGTGCCCTGGACGGAAAACGTGGGCACGATTTCAGGCAACAGCCCTTCATCGAGTCCGTAGTGCCGCATGAGTTCGCTTGAAACGCGGTTGTCCTTGAAATCCCAGAAAATCCCCTCTGACAATCCGGAGACTGTCGTCACGGTGTCGCCCGTGAGCTTCATGGCGATGAAATCACCAGGCAGCATCGCCTTTGCGACGCACTTGTAGATGTCGGGTTGATTTTCCTTGACCCATTTGAGTTTCGAGGCCGTGAAATTGCCGGGTGAATTCAGCAGATGGCCGAGACTGTAGGGAGCGCCCAATGCCTCGAATGCGGCGTTGCCAAGTTCGACTGCGCGGCTGTCGCACCAGATGATTGCCGGACGCAGCACGCGCTGATCCTTGTCCACAAGCACCAATCCATGCATCTGATAGGAAATGCCGATCGTCCGCACCTTCCGGGCGTCGACTGCTCCTTCGCGCATGAGCTTTCTGACCAGGAGCACGACATACTCCCACCACAGATTCGGATCCTGTTCTGCAAAACCGGGACGCGGCGAACTGATTTCCATCTCTTCGGCCGGGTAGCCGCCGCGGATGACGGACCGTCCGCTTTCGCAATCGAAGATTGCGCATTTAATTGATGAACTTCCAATATCAAGACCGAGTGCATACATAGGAACACAACCTTTTTTAAATTTTTTTTTTATGAGAGTGTCGTCATCCACGCCGATACGCGCGCGGCGATTTTTTCGGGCGTGAAGCCGTAATGTTCCGCAAGCACTTCAAGCGGAGCCGATTTGCCGAAGCCGTCGAGTCCGAGCTTCAACAACGGCTGACGGATGAAATCACCCCAGCCCTGCGTGAGCGATGCCTCGACGACGACCACCTTCGCTTGTGCAGGGATGAGACTGGTGATGTATTCAGCGGATTGTTTTTCAAGCACACTCAATGACGGCACGGACACGACGCGCACACGATGGGTTTGTTCCAACTTTAGCGCGGCTTCAATCGTGATGCTCAATTCGGATCCATTCGAGATGAGGACAACTTCCGGCTTCGTTCCGGATGCTTCTTTCAGGGCGACGTATCCGCCTTTGGCAAATGCCTCTTCAGTAAATTCGACATTGCGTTTGACGATGCCTGTCTTCTGGCGCGAGAGCAACAGCGCCGTCGGACCGGTCGTGTGTTTGAGCGCGCACGTCCATGCGGCAAGCGTCTCAAGACCGTCTGCGGGACGAACCACGTTCAAATTCGGAATGACGCGCAGCGCCGACTGGTGCTCGACCGGCTGATGCGTCGGACCGTCTTCGCCGAGGAAGATGCTGTCGTGCGTGAAGACGTAGATCACCTGCAGCTTCGAGAGTGCTGCCAAGCGGATCGCACCGCGCATATAATCGGAGAAGACAAGGAACGTCGCGCCGAAGGGAATCGTCGTGCCGTAATACGCCATGCCGTTTAAGACGCCGCCCATGCCATGCTCGCGGATGCCGAAATGGAAATTCTTTCCGCCAAATGAATTTTTCTCGACGGCGGGGAATTTTTTCATCCATGTGCTTGTCGATGGCGCAAGATCGGCCGAGCCTCCGACGACATATGGAACATGCTCTGCGATTTTTTGAAGCACCGTGCCTGAGTGCGAACGCGTGGCGTTATTTTTCAGGAGGTCTTCGCTGTGCAAGAGCGTAAAGAGCGATTCGGGGAGTGTCTTGGCAATCGACGCCTTGTATGATGCGGCAAGTTCGGGATGCGCCGCAGCCCACGTTGTGAAGCATTGCTGCCACTCCTGGTAACAGGGCTTGAGTTCCTTGACGCGTGCAGAGAAGATCGAGCGCACTTCTTCGGGCACATGGAATGCGTCTTCGTACGCCCAGCCGAGATTTTTTTTCGTGGCTGCAAGTTCATCCGCTCCGAGCGGAGAGCCGTGGACTTCGGAGGTGTTCGCTTTGTGCGGGGAGCCGAATCCGATCGTCGTGCGTGTGAGGATCAGTGTCGGTTTGTCTTTCACGGCCTGCGCCGCGAGAATCGCCTTCGCGATCTGCGCGTGGTCGTGTCCGTCGATCGAGAGCGTGTGCCAGTTGTATGCCTGGAAACGTTTTTCGACATCCTCGGTGAATGTGAGATCGGTCGTGCCTTCTATCGTGATCTTGTTGTTGTCATAAAAATAAATGATCCTGCCCAATCCCAATGCGCCGGCGTAGCTTGCCGCTTCGGCCGAGACGCCTTCCATCAAATCGCCGTCAGAGACGATGCCGTAGATATAGTGATCGCCAAAGAGCGTGTCCGAGCCGGTGTTGTAGCGGCTGGCAAGCATGTTTGCGGCGATCGCCATGCCGACGCCGTTTGCAAATCCCGCTCCGAGCGGACCCGATGTGACTTCGATGCCGGGCAGGAAGCCGAATTCCGGATGGCCGGCGGTGCGGCTTCCGAATTGACGGAATGATTTCAGATCCTCAAGCGTCACGTCGTAGCCGCTCAAATGCAGCATCGTATAGAGCAGCATCGAACCGTGGCCGGCCGAGAGAATAAACCGGTCGCGATTGATCCACTGGGGATCCTCCGGCGTGAAGCGAAGAAATTTCGTCCACAACACATAGGCGACATCGGCCATGCCCATCGGCATGCCGGGATGCCCGGAATTTGCCTTCTGGACGCCTTCGGCGCTTAAAATTCGTATTGTCGTGGCAGCAAGTTGATCGAGTTCTGAGGTGGCGTTCGTCGTTGTCATAGCAGTAGGAACCTTCGGAATAAAAATTTTTTTTGTGCGCGTGAGTTCTTTGGAAAAACAAATTTAACGAAATATTTAACCGAATAAAAACGGTTCAATTTCGATTGAACCGTTAAATATTGTTATTTTGGAAATCATTATCAAGTCATTTTTTTGTGCTCCCTGCTTTTTTTTTCTAGGCTCACGCGCGCGCGCGGAGCATCGATCTGCGTGTGTGTGTGAGCGTGGATTTTTAAAAAGGCAGGCGGGAAAAAAAATGTTTTCCCCGCCTGCCTTCTGGATCAATTGTTTTTTCTTCCTTCTTTTTTTTCCGATTACACCACATATGTGGACGAAGCCGTGTCTCCGCCTCGTCCCGTCCAATTGGTGTGGAAGAATTCCCCGCGCGGTTTATCGACCCGCTCGTACATATGCGCGCCGAAATAATCGCGCTGCGCCTGCAGCAGATTGGCCGGCAGCCTGGGATTTCTGAAGCCGTCGAAATAATTTAAGGCAGTCGACATGGCAGGCACCCAGATGCCGTTCGAGATCGCGGTGGCAACCACGCGGCGCCAGGCGTCCTGCGAGGATTCGATTGTCTGCTTGAAGAAGGGATCGAGCAAGAGGTTCGAGAGTCCGGGATTTGCATCGAACGCCGATTTGATTTTGCCGAGGAAGGCCGAACGGATGATGCATCCTCCGCGCCACAAGAGCGCAATGCCGCCGTAGTTCAGATTCCATTTGAACTCCGAAGCCGCCGCGCGCATCATGACATAGCCTTGCGTATAGGACACGAGCTTCGAGGCGTAGAGCGCTTTTTCAAGATCGGCAAGGAACTGTGTGCGATCGCCCGAAAACGCAGGCACGGGTCCTGTGAGCACGGTGGAGGCTTCAACACGCTCGCTCTTCTGGGCCGAGAGGCAGCGCGCAAAAACGGCTTCGCTGATCAATGTCAGGGGCACACCGAGATCGAGCGAGGAGACGCTGGTCCACTTGCCTGTTCCTTTTTGTCCGGCCGTATCGAGAATCTTGTCGACAAGCGGAGCGCCGTCTTCATCCTTGAAGCCGAGAATGTCGCGCGTGATTTCGATCAGATAGCTGTCGAGCACGCCGGTATTCCATTTCTTAAACACGTCGTGCATTTCCGCGGCCGACATCCCGAGGAGCTCTTTCATGATCTGATACGCTTCGCAGATCAATTGCATATCGCCATACTCGATGCCGTTATGGACCATTTTCACAAAATGTCCCGCCCCGTTATCGCCCACCCAATCGCAGCACGGTGTGCCGTCCTCGACCTTCGCGGCGATGGCCTGGAAGATCGGCTTCACTTCGGGCCAGGCAGCGGCAGAGCCGCCGGGCATAATCGACGGCCCTTTGAGCGCGCCTTCTTCGCCGCCCGAGACGCCTGTGCCGATGAAGAGAAATCCCTTCGACTCGAGATACTTCGTGCGGCGGATCGTGTCGGGAAAATGCGAGTTGCCTCCGTCGATGACGATATCGCCCGGCTCGAGATGCGGCAGGATCTGTTCGATGAAATCATCGACAGCCTTGCCGGCTTTGACCATCAGCATGACTTTGCGCGGACGCTTGAGCGAGCGGACGAATTCTTCGATCGAATGCGCGCCGATGAATTTTTTTCCCTGTCCGCGGCCGCCGACAAAGGCATCCACTTTCTCGACGGTTCTGTTGTAGACTGCGCAGGTATACCCGCGTGATTCCATATTCAGCACAAGATTCTCGCCCATAACCGCAAGGCCGACGAGTCCGATATCCGCTTGTTGGTTCATTGTGGTGTTTGCTCCCTTAAAATTTTTTCTTTCGCATCGTCTCAGAAAAAGAAGATGCACATTTTTTTATTCATCAGTGTTTTTTCATCGCTGTATGCGCGCCGAGCCGCCTGCGGCGAATGCACGCACCTGCTCCAGCGTGACCATTGTCGTATCGCCAAGCGTGGTCGTCAGGAGTCCGCCGTGCGCCCAGCCGAGCTTCACGGCCTCTTCAGGCGTGGCGCCCGAGAGGAGTCCGTAGAAAAATCCGGCCGCATACCCGTCGCCGCCTCCCACGCGGTCGATCACATCGAGCTCGCACGTGGGTGCGGTATACGTTTTACCACCCACCCATGCAACGGCGCTCCAGGAGTGACGGTTGGTCGAATGCACTTCGCGCAGCGTCGTGGCGACGGCCTTCACGTTCGGATGTTTTTCAACGACCTTGTCGATCATCGCAAAGAACGTCTTCGGATCCAATGCCGATTTTGCATGGACGTCCTGCCCTTCCAGTCCCAGACCCTTTTGCAGATCCTCTTCGTTGCCCACAAGCACGTCCACATTCTCGACGATGCGCGAGATGACATCGACAGCTTTTTTTTGTCCGCCCCAGATATTCCAGAGTTTCTGGCGGAAGTTCAAATCGAAGCTCGTCACGGCGCCGGCTTTTTTGGCGGCCTTCATGCCCTCGATGATGAGCTCGCCCGTTGTTTCAGACAGTGCGGCGAAGATGCCGCCGCTGTGGAACCAGCGCACGCCGCCTTTAAATATTTCATCCCACGCGAAATCTCCCGGTTTCAATTGTGCGCCTGCTTCGTTCGAGCGGTTATAAAACACGACCGGAGGCCGGATGCCCTGCCCACGATCGGAGTAGACCGTGGCCATATTCGGGCCGTTGACGCCATTATGCTCGAAGTGTTTATAGAACGGACGCACGCCCATCGCCCGGACGCGCTCTGCGATCAGATCGCCGATCGGATAATCGACCATTGCAGAGACGATGCCGGTGTTCATCCGGAAGCAGTCGCTCATATTCGCCGCCACATTGAACTCGCCCCCCGACACATGGATCATGCATTCGGTGGCTTTGCGAAACGGGACGACGCCGGTGTCGAGTCGGTGAACAAGCGCACCGAGGGATACAAGATCCAATGCGCCGGTTTTCGGGATTACCAGTTGATTGCTCATAGTGTGTAATGTGCCTCCTTTAATATAAACTGCATAGTCATAGTCACTCGGAAATAAACAATCGGGCAGGTTAATATAAGAGTTACCGCTAAAGTAAACAAGGAGTTTTTTGCATTTCTTTTCTTTGGGGGGAGGACTTACACGTGTGCGCCCATTGTCACCTGCAACACTGCAGGCCACAACGGCGAAGACGGCGGCAACGCAGGATGCAACAGTGCAGGCGCAACAGCGGCGACGGCGGCAGCGCTGGCGGCAGCGGCGATGGGGACAACGGCGGCAGTAGCGCTTTTTTTCTACGAGCGGCAGGTGAATCCCAGCGTCTCAAGGGCCGAGCGGATACTGCTTGAGGCGTTTTTAAGCGTGATTGTATAGGATGTGAATTCGCGGCGCAGGGGATAGTCGGCGCGCTGTCGCTCGAATGTCTGCACGGAGCGTCTGAGCCGCTCGTCAT
>DATGXR010000304.1:0-3026 GCA_035298825.1 Bacteroidota bacterium | reverse complement strand
GCCGCTCATCAACGCAAAGGGAAGGAAGATCACGATGGTGCTAAGCGACGAGCCGACCATGGCTGGAAACAGGTACCGGATCGCCTTCGAGACGAGCTCGCGCGTGTGCACATCGGGGAATTCTTCGTGCGTGCGATGGATCTGTTCGACGACCACGATCGCATCGTCGATGATCAGTCCGATGGCCGCCGCGATCGCGCCGATCGTCATGATATTGAGCGTGTATCCGAATACGTACAACGCGGCGATCGTCGCCGCGAGCGTCACCGGAATCGTCAGCAGGATCACCGCGCTCGCCTTGACGGAGCGCAAAAAGACGACCGCCACAATCATCGCAAGCACAAGCCCGATCCACAACACATCGCGCAGGCTGCGGATCGACGCGCCGACAAATTCAGCCTGGTTGTAATACGGTCTGATGACGACGCCCGCAGGCAGCAGTTTCCTGAGTTCTCCCAACTGCGCCTCGACCTTGTCAACCGTTTCAAGCAGATTGGCGGTCGGCTGCTTCATCAGGGCGATGAGCGGCACGTCCTTCCCGTTCGCATTGATCTTGATGTACTCTTTGACTTCACCCACCTCGACTGTCGCGACATCCTTCACCCTGATAGTGCGCTTCGGCGAACTGCTGATCACCGCGCCTTCCAACGCTTCTTTAGAGGCGATGGACGCATCGGTGATCGAGAGATACAGGCGCTGATAATCCTGCACATACCCGTTTGATGCCATGATGTTCGACTGGCCGAGCGCGTTTTTGATCGCCTGCGGCGTCAACCCGAGCCGGCTTGTCTTGACCGGATCGAGGATGAGATGATACTCCTTCGTCTTCCCGCCAATCACTGCAATATCCGAGATGCCTTGCACGCGCGACAGGAAAGGCTTGACCGTAAACTCGGCGATCCGCCTCAGCTCAAGCGGACTCTTTCCGTCGCCCTCGAGCGAGAATCCCATCACGGCCAGGATCGACGGATTCATCTTTTCAATCGTGATCGTGACGTCGGGCGGCAGCGCCTGCCTGATCGCATTGATGCGCGCTTCGATGCGCTGCTTGCCAAGATCGACATCGCTGTCCCAGTTGAGGAATGCCGAGATCTCGCAGCTCCCGCGGGTTGTCGTGCTGTGGACCATCTGCAGATCTTCAACTTTCTTAATCGCCTCCTCGAGCGGCGTCGTCACCGTAACCATCATCTTGTCGACAGGCTGCTGACCGTTATCGGCGATGACCTTGATCTTCGGAAACGTGATATCCGGGAACAATCCTGATTGGATCTTCAGCAGCGAATATCCTCCGGCCATCAGCACGATGAGGGCAATGGCCAGGATGGGACTTTTATATTTGACAAAGAAGTCGTTCATGGCGCTCAGTTCTGCAGGCTTACTCTGGCTGTATCAGGCAGCCCATAGCCGCCTTCGACGAGAATTCGATCGTTTGCATTCAACACTGGCGCAAGAATCTGCACTAGACTGTCGTTCTGCGCTCCCTTTGTCACTGTGACTTTTACAGCTGTCGTATCGTTCGTGAGCTTCATGATCCAAAACTTGTCGAGCGTTTCACTGCTCAAGACGGCGCGTGTCGGAACCACCACTGCATTCCGCACCTCATGCACGGGGATCGACACAGCCAGAATCAAATTGGCCGGCAGATTCGCCATCGCATCGGCATGCACGAGAAATGATTGCGTCTGCGAAACCGGATCGACTGATGGAAGAGCGCGGGTGACAGTTCCCGCCAGATTCCTGCCGCCAGGAAGCGACAACTTGCAGCGCGCACCGATTCTGATTTTTGCTGCGTCCTGATACGGGACATTCAGCAGCACGGCCAATGATGCAGGATTTGCGATCACGGCAAGCTGTTCGCCTTCTGTGACATACTCGCCCGGATGAAAATTCAACTCCGCTACGACGCCCGCCGATTTTGCCGTCACTGCGATCGCTCCGCGACCGAGCGCGTCGGATGCAGTGGCGCCGCCGGTGATGCTGTCTGTTGCAACCCCCTCTTTTGTTTTCAAAAAAAAGAGCGGTTCTCCCACGTTGATCCTGTCCCCGGGCGTCTTGGTCGTCTCCTGGATATATCCCTGGAATGTCGAGCGCACGATTTCCTTTTTCATGAATGTCGTGGTGGCATTACAGTCAATCGACTCGATCATCGATGAGACCGCGGGATGGGAGATCTTGACAGGCGCTCCCGGTACCGCCTCTGTGTCATCGTCCTGCTTCGGCGTCGAACACGACGAGACAAGCACGAGAGCGCTTGCCGCAACGCGCAAAAGGAATGTTCTTCGAAATGCATGTGTTCCCATCGGCATTAATTCCAATAGTTATAATTGTTGATCTCGCGCTGCATCTCGGTCTCTGTCGATATTCGTTCTTTTTTGAGGTCGATATAATTTCTGAGCACGGTGAGATATTCGATCGCCGAGAGCTGCCCACGGCGCAGCTCGGACTCCGAGATCCGCATCAACTCCGTGTAGTCGATGATCTGCCGGGAGAGGGCGCCGAGACGGAGGCGAAATCCATCAAGACGGGCGAGCGAACTTGAACGTTGAAGCTTCTGCTGCAGCGCGAATTGCTCTTTGTAATTGCCGATCGTCTCGAGCGACAATTGATTCTGCTGGCGCGTGATCGAGCGCTGGTTTCCGTCGAACAGCGGGATCGAGAGATTGAATCCTGCGCTCAAGCCGAATTTGCGTTCGATCCCGTCGAGTTCCACAGCGTTCAGACCCGTGTTGAAAAACACGCTCACCTGAGGCTGGTATTTCGTTTCCGCCAACTCCTGCTGTGATAGTGCGGCGAGACTGTCCAGTTCGAATTTTTTTATAAACGCCCGATCCTCCCGCCCGCTCCGTGCGAGATCCTGGTGCACGGTGTCGAGCACCGCCGACGACGTCGTGTCGTCGAGGCCGCACAGTGAGTTGAGTTGACGCAGATTCACCGCATACTGCACATACGCATCGGCTGCGGCAGCCGCCTTGCCTTCAACCTCGATCGACATCAGCAGATACTCCGAACGTTTTGCCGTTCCCTGC
>DATGXR010000303.1:0-15443 GCA_035298825.1 Bacteroidota bacterium | reverse complement strand
GTAATACAAGATATATGCATAACACAGCACGGGAATGAAGAACGCGTGCTGTATGCCGATCGCCGGCATGTCTGCCAGCACACCCTGAACCAGCGGAACGAGCGCGCCGCCCACGATGGCCATGCAGAGAATGCCCGAACCCTGGCCCGTATGTTTGCCGAGACCATCGACGCCAAGCGTGAAAATTGTCGGGAACATGATCGAATTAAACAGACCGACTGCAAGGATCGACCACATCGCAATGCTTCCCGTCGTGAGCATCGACACTGCCACAAGCAACGCGGCGGCTGCCGCATTAAACGCGAGCAATTTTCCCGCCTTGATCTTCTGAAGCAACGCGGCGCCGATAAAGCGGCCGATCATCGCGCCGCCCCAATAGAACGAGAGATAGCGGCCGGCATCGGCATCACTGAAGCCTGCAATCGTCGGTTCCTTCATATAGCTGACAAGGAAGCTGCCGATGGAGACCTCTCCGCCGACATACATGAAAATGCCCACTGCGCCGAGCACGAGATGACGATAGCTCCACGCGCTTGCGTGGATCGAGTCGGAGTTCCTGCTTCCGTCGGACGATGCGATGTCGCCGGTTTCAACTTCGGGAAGTTTGAAAAATCCGATCACCGCCGCGATGATGAAGAGAGCCGCCGCAAGACCGAGATACGGCACCTGCACGGCCGCCGCGCGCGTGCTCACATCGGCCGACACTTCAGTCGCCGCGCTCAGGATGACAAAGGAACCGAACAGCGGAGCGATCGTCGTGCCGAGCGAGTTGAACGCCTGCGTCAGGTTGAGTCGGCTCGATGCGGTTTCCGGTTTCCCGAGAATTGCGACGTACGGATTAGCCGAGACCTGCAGGAGCGTGATGCCCGAGGCAAGCACGAACAGCGCGGTGAGGAAGAGCGGATACGAGCGCGCTCCCGCAGCCGGATAGAACATCAGACAGCCGATGCCGGCGGCGATCAATCCGATGACGATGCCCCGCTTGTACCCGATCCGTTCAATGATCATGCCCGACGGCAGCGAGACGAGAAAATACGCCGTGAAGAATGTGAACTGGATCAGCATCGACTGCGTATAATTGAGATCGAAGATGCTCTTCAGATGCGGGATTAGAATGTCGTTCAGACATGTGATGAACCCCCACATAAAAAAAAGCGAGGTGAGGACAGTGAGTGCAGGCGTGTAATTCGCCTGCGGCGCTGTCGATGTGAATGTCCGTGGGGCCGGCGCGGTGCTTGCCATTGTTAACTCCGAAATGAATATGTTGTGAAAATCATGAATTGATACGATTATTTTTTATACGACAGTCCGAATCCGTACGGGAACAGCGGATCGTACTCCTTATCGCCGATGTTCACCGGTATCTGTTTCATCGATCGCGGCCAGCTGTGCGGAAGTTTTCCCGTCACCTTCGCATCTCCGAAGAGCACATCGGCCACACCCTGTCCCTCGGTGCCCGGAAGCCATGCGGCGACAAACGCCGCGCTCGCATCGAGCGACGGACCGATGATCATCGGGCGGCCTGAGAGGAGCACAACGACAACAGGTTTGCCAGACGCCTTCAGTTTTTCGACAAGAGCCGCATCTTCCTTCGACAGACTCAGGTCCTCACGATCGCCTTTCATTTCGGCATACGGTTCCTCGCCGACAACGGCGATGCACACATCGGCGGCTTCGGCGCCTTCACCCGTTGCCGAATAGGCAACCTTCGTGTCCTTGGAAACAGTATTCTTCACTCCCTGCAGAATTGTCGTACCGTACGTGAGAATCGATCCCCGTTCGCCCTGCCAGTCGATCGTCCAACCGCCGCATTGCATCGCCATATTGTCGGCGCCGCGGCCGGCGACGAGCACCGCCTTCGTTTTTTTCGACAACGGAAGCACGGCATTGTCGTTCTTCAGAAGCACGAGCGACTGGCGAACGGCGTCACGAGCGATCATACGGTGTTCCTTCGATCCGACTGTTGCCGTGAGCGCCTTATCGGTGGAAAGCTGCTTCGAGAGCTGCATCTCAAATTTCACCGCGAGGATCCTTCTGACGGCATCGTCGATGCGGCTCATCGGCACTTTATTTTGCTTCACGAGATCCGCGAGCATCGTCATGAATTCGACATAATTGTTCGACTTGCCGGGTCCGTTCGGAATCATGACCATATCAAGTCCGGCATTGATCGACTGCTCGATCGTCGTCTTGTAATCGGCATTCAGCTGATCGATCGCGGCCCAATCCGAAACGAGGAAACCGGAGAACCCGAGTTCGTTCTTGAGCAGATCAGTGAGCAGATATTTGTTGGCGTGCATCTTCACGCCGTTCCAGCTGCTGTACGACACCATGATATTTTTCGCACCGGCCTTGATCGCCGACACGTATCCCGGCAGGAAGAGTTTGCGCAGCGTGGCCTCGTCGCATTCGGTGTTGCCCTGGTCGATGCCGTTCGTCGTTCCGCCATCGGCAAGGAAGTGCTTCACGCTTGCAAGCACTGCTGTCTTTCCCGACAATGCCGGTCCCTGCACGGCCTTCACATATGCCGTTCCGAGCTCTGACACAAGCGCCGGATCTTCACCGAAGCTTTCATACGTCCTGCCCCAGCGTTCGTTGCGCGCCACCGCCACACACGGAGCGAACGTCCACTGAATGCCTGTGCCCTTGACCTCTTCGGCTGTCGCACGCGCGATCCGGCCGACCAGCTTCGCATTGCGCGTGGCGCCGAGTCCGATGTTATGCGGAAAGATGACCGCCCCGTTCACATTGTTGTGTCCGTGCACTGCATCGATGCCGAAGATCAACGGGATTTTCAGGCGCGACAGCTGCGACACGCGCTGGAGTGAATCGGATGTGGCGGCCCAACTCGAGGGTCCGATATCCGCAAGTTCAGAATTCCCTCCCCACAAGATCGAGCCGATCGAATACTTCGCGATGTCGGCGGGATTCGCGACGATCGCCGCATAATCGATCTGCGTCATCTGCCCGATCTTCTCTTCAAGCGTCATCTTCTTGAGCATCGCCTCAACGCGCGGATCCACCGTTTTCGGTTTCGCATTTAAACTCCCCACAATCGCAACAACAATCCATAATCTTATCACAAACTTCATTTGACTGCCTTTCCTGATTGTAAATAATTGATTCATTTTTACTACACGGTGATCGTCTCGCGCCAAGCGTCGCGACGATCTTCATTATTGCACAAGCACAAGCTTTCGGGCCGCGCGCTGCTGCGCTCCCTTGACGATATAATAGTATGGACCCGAGGCGAGTGACGCCCCGATGTCATTTCTTGCGTTCCATGAAAAGGTATGGCGTCCCTTGCCGACAGTGCCGAGTTGATGCTCGCTCACCTTCCGGCCCAGCAGATCGAAAAATTGTATCGTGATCGTATCGTCGTGCGGAAGTATGAACGGAATGACAGTCGTGCCGTTGAAGGGATTCGGAAAATTCTGCCCGACCTCCCATTTATCCGGGACAGTTTGGCTGTTCGTGTTGACGCCTGTGGTCGAGATCTGTACGATGTGAATGCCGTTGAGTACGGCGAAATCGAGCTTCCAGAGAAAATGAATATCGATCAGGCCTTCTGTCACTTTCACATTCGGAACGACCTTCTGGTATTGAATGCCCCTGCCGACTTTCGCAAAGAGATCGAGGTTGTTCTCGACGACGACATCCTGCACGGCAACGTCGAATAGCCGTTTGCCCGGATCCGAATAATAATTTTCAGACATCAGGAGAAAGACGGCATATGTCCCGTTGGGAACTCGCACGCGATATTCCACCGGAGCGTTTATGGCAGTCTGGAAGATGACCGGATCGATCCCTCCCCTGACTGTGCCCGATGTCTGCACGAGAGTTCCGTCGAGATATCCGTATTCGCGATCGGCGCGCCACGTCTGATCGGCCAGATACTCCTGATACGCCGGGCCGCCGCAGTTGATCTTGACAGGAAACGAAAGCCGCGCCGGCTTTGTGATCGTGACGCTCTTACCGCCGAGTGTGTTGGCGGGCGAAAACCGATCCTTCACGTTTCGAATGAGCACGCTCGAAATCGCCGCTGTGTCGTACGTGTCAAAATTCAGTCGGACTGTTTTTTTGTCTGAGAAGAGCGTTACCGACGAAACCGTACCGCCGGGAACAAGATAATTCGCCGGGGTCACGGCCGACACGCTGTCGACTTCCTCATAGTACGAGATTACGACGCCGTCGGCTTCCGCGCGCGCCGAAGAAACATTCGGCGCCACTGCATCCTGATATCCGAGTGCTGTCTCTTTCGTGAGGCAGAGAATCATGCATCCGTCTTTGAAGACGATATTCTCCGGAATGAAGTCGCAGAGGTTTCCGCCGAACGTATGCGTGGCCTTGTCCCAGCGCGTCGCATCGTACACATCGAAGTCGTCCTTCCACTGCGGCGTGAAATTCGAGCCCGTTCCAATCGTACCCGTGCCCGGCGTGTACGACGCATACGACACGTAGTCGTAATACCCGAACGCGGGAAGCGAATTCTCGTTCCACTGACCTGACCAGCTCACGGCGGATTGGATCCAGATGTTCATCATGATTTTCGAAGGATAAATCAGCGTCTGGATATGCGCGCCGGTCTGGCGATAGGTCTCTGCGCCGTCGATGAACCATGCCACGTACTCAGGCGTCCATTCAATCGCATACGTGTGAAAGTCGAGTGCGGGATTGAACTGCGTCTTTACGCGGCCGACATGTCCGAATGCTCCCGCAGTGATCGCGTTATACTGCACTTCATCGGTATAGCGTCCCATAATTTCGATATCGAGTTCGTTCCACTTCTCCGATGCGAACGGCTGCATGTCGTTGTACGTGAAGAACGACGTGAGCATTCCCTCGCGCTGGGCAGATTTCATTCTCGTCTCGAAGCGCCCGTAGAGATACGAATTTTTCGTACGATATTCTGCGCCCTTATAGATCTGGCTCGCGAACAACTGCGGCACGCAAAGCGCCATGATGATGAGTATGCGTCGGATCATGTGTGTTGTTCGCATTATCTGATGAGGATCATTTTTTTAGTTTCAACAAACGCGCCCGCGCGAAGCGTATAGAAATACGTCCCGCTCGGATGCCCCGCACTGTTCCATTCGGCCGTGTACGCGCCGGCAGCGTACTGCCCGCGTACGATCGTTTCAATGTCGCGCCCCAGCACGTCAGATACGGTCAGCGTCACCGATGCTGTTTCAGGAACACGAAAATGAATGACTGTTGTCGGATTGAACGGATTGGGATAATTCTGTCCGAGTGTAAACGATCGCGGCGCCTCCGCCCGTTCATCAGAATGCACGGCCGTGATGTATTCATCGTTGCCGTCAAGTTTCTTGTATGCCTCCGTCAGCTTCGCCCAGACCGGCTTGGCCGTCGTACGATCCATCTTCATCAAACCCATGCTCTGATATCCGGTCGTCTGCTGATGCGTATACCAGTCGAACGCGCACCACCAGGTGATTGCCATGAGCGGACCGCTTGTGCGCGCCGTTCCGTTTTGGTCAATGGGCGCATAAAGCGACAGCGCCGCATATGTTGAATCGAATGTCGTGGCCTGCTCTGCCGACGATCCGCCACCCTCGCCCGACCAGTATCCGTATTCAGTGTTGATGATCGGCTTCGAGGCATCGGCAGCCACCGCATCAGTCAGGAATTGTTTCGTGCCTGTAAAGTATGTGCTGCCGTGGAAGATGCCAAAATACATCGTCCATCCCCGCACGTCGCATTCGGTCTGCGAGGGATCAGCGGCACCGGGACGATCGGCGGCTGCCGATTGTGAGACGAACCGCCCGTCGGGATAACTCGCATTCAGCTCGTCGCGCACCGTGCGAATGAATGTTGATCGGCCCGGTACATCGAGGCATTCGTTCGACGTGCTCCACACGGCGATCGACGGACGATTGTAATCCCTGAATACCATTTCGCGGAACATCTGCTGATGGATGTGCCGCTTCGTATTCTGAATGTCCCATGCCGTTGCATCGTCGAACCACCACACGGGAATTTCTTCCATGATGGCGAGACCGAGCCGGTCGGCAACGAGATATGTGTACGGATGGTTCGGATAGTGTCCGGTCCTGATATAATTTGCGTGCATCGACTTGATCGCGCTCAGATCAGAAAAGATGACCTGCGGCGGCACACTGCGTCCGTAGACGGGATGATCTTCGTGCCGTGCGATGCCGTGCAGGAATGCCGGCTTTTCGTTCAACAGAAATTTGCTGCCGCTCGTCTTCACTGTCCGCACGCCGAATTGCGTCGCGAATTCGTCGACCACAAGACCTGAGTTTGCCTGGGCAACAGTGACCTTGAGGATGTAGAGATTCGGTTTCGCCGGAGACCAGAGACGCGGATTTGGAATCGTGATTGTGGTCTGCCAGACGCCGACAGATTCGGCGGGAATAGAAATTGTTTTTTGTGCTGTACCGTTGATCGTCACCGGATCGCCGATCAGATCGGCGGTGATCTCCTTCGTGAGCGAAACGGAATCGGTCTTCGCCGTATAGACACGAACAGTGATATCGACATTCGCTCCGGCGGCAAGCGCATTCCTCACAACAGTCGTCGCCTTGATTTGTCCGTCGATCGATTTCGGTACGACATCGGCCCGCACAACGGAGACCGAATTTGAAAATTCAAGATAGACATCGTGTATGATGCCCGTGTAATTGAACCAGTCGCAGGTGTAATACGGCACGATGTCCTTGCGGCCGTTCTTCGACCATGGAACGTTATCGACGCGCACGGCAATGACGTTTGCCGAGTCGTACCGCAGCACCTTGCTCACATCGAACGCAAACGGCGTGTAGCCGCCTTCGTGATATCCGAGATATGTCCCGTTGAGCCACACGTCGCAGACATAATTGACAGCGTAAAAATTCAATCGGGCCTGTTTCATCCGGAGCGTGTCCGCCACGGTGAACGATCGTCTGTACCACACGCCGCTCTGATAATATTCGGGCGGCGTGCCCGAAGCGTTCATTTTATTCTCGACGCCGGGAAGCACTTTGAGATCCCAGCCTGAATCGTCGAACTCCGGCAGCTGTCGCCCGGCGGCTTCGGATGTGAGCAGCGTGACTCCGCTGACCGAGCGTGTGTAGAGCGTCACGACATTATTCGCCACGAAACGTGATTTTTTCCAGACGCCATTGAGCGGCACCGTTGTCCGGAGCTGCTTTTCGAACGACGGCACGGGCATGCCATTCTGGTACGCAACAGTGATGCCGTCGATCCGCGCCAGCGACAGCGTCGGATCAAGCAGCGTCGGCTGAGCCAGAACTACCGATTGCACAAGGGCGAACCCGAATGCCAGTGATCGTACTAATCTGGTACCGTTCATCGTTTATCCATTTTAACTGCCTGCCAAGTCCTTACCGATTCACGCTTCGGTGAAGACAATACCGTCCATTGCCCGCTGCATAAGTCGCAGCGGCACAATCGAAATTGTACACCTGTGATGACGGCGTGAACGGGGGCAGGTGAACGTAACAATAACCGGAGGATCGGAATTCGGCTTGATTCGCCGAATTACCGATCTCTTCCGGGGTGGGTCCGGGATCTGTGTTGCCGGGCGACAGTGCAAGAGCTGCCAACAGCGTGTGCCTCGTCAACTCTTCTCTGTGCGCCATACCTTCGTTAGAACAGTACTCCAACTGTAAACTTCTGGACATTCTTCAGACGAGTGAAATCCTGATATGCATAATCGATCGTGATCGCGGTACTGCCGATCAGCGCCTGTTTGATGCCGAATCCGAGCGTGAAGCGTTCCTCGGTATCTTTCAGGAACAGCGACTTGTATCCGCCGCGAAGGAAGACAAAATCGTTGAACACATACTCTCCGCCGACGTCGACCGATTCATAATCGTCGCTCGGATGCGTCGCATCGATTGCAAGCAGCAGGCGGCTGCCTTCGCTCTGAAACACGTCGTAAGCCACACCGACGCGAAAATTCAACGGCAGTGTCCACTGCTCCGTGCGGATATCGGCAGGGATACGGCCATTGTTGCCTGTCGTAAGCGGATCAGGATCGTAGAGCACCGGCGTCGAGGCGCCGCCCATCTGCATCTTCGAACCGAAATTCGAGATCGACATGCCGAGTGTGATGCCTTTGAACGGAGTCACATATTTTACACCCATATCGATTGCAATCGCCGAGGCGCTCATCTTCCAGATCTTCTGATAGATAAGTTTCGGATTGAAGCCGATCGCGAATCTGTCCGTGAGCTTCAGCGCATAGGTGACGCCAAACGCCACGTCTTTCACGCCGAATGTCTCGCCTGTTCCGTCGGGTGTTTCAACCGTGGTCAGATTCATATCCGGAATGCTCGACGATGTGAAGTTCAGGCCGACCGTGCCGATCGATCCGAGATTGATCGTGGTCCCAAGGTAGTTGTATTTGATATCGGCGATCCATTGCGTGTAATCGAACATGACGCGGTTTCCCTGAAGATCCGCGATGCCCGCCGGATTCCAGTACATCGCACTCTGATCGTCCGCCACTGCAACGAATGCACCGCCCATTGCGAGCGCGCGCGCGCCCTGCCCGATCGAAAGGAACGGCGCTGCCGTCGTTCCCCTCTTCGAGACATCCGACACGAATCCGTCCGCTGCCGACAATGTGGATGTGAGTAACCCCAGTAGACTGAAAATTGTAATGATCTTCGATTTCATAATGACTATCGTTTAAAGTTATTTAATGAGGGCAAATTTTCCGATGTGCGTTCCTGCTTCGCCAGCATCGACATGATAAATGTATAAGCCGTATGCAACATCGGTTCCGTCATCAGTGACAAGATTCCATGACAGCGAGCCGTTCGCCGGCGCCGAGTCCTTTATCAGCGTCTTGACCAATCCGCCATTCACCGTGTAGATGCGGATCGTGCATTTTGCCGGCAGATGGACGAAATCAATCTTTCGTTCGCCGCGGCCCGACTGATAGATGGACTTCGGTTCCCAGCTCGCCGCGCCGATATAGGGATTCGGCACCACAGCGATCTTTGCCAGCGCGTTCTGCGTCGTCGGAAGATCGGTGGTCGACGCCTTCGTCTTGAATGTGAAGTTATCGGCTGAATAGAACGGCTTCGATGTACGGATCACAAATTTGTCTCCCGCCGCAGGAAGTCTCGGCGTACCGAATCGCGGCGTAAAATACTGGATCTTCCACGGAAGTGAGAATGTCGCCCAGTTGTCCGATGTCTCGAGAATCTTGATTTCGTCTCCCGAGCTGAGCGTATTATCGCCGTCGTTGTCCTTGATCAGGAATTTATTCTTGTATCCGAACGTCGTGTTCGTGATCGTGAAGTTCACCGGAATGACAGCGAATGAAGTCGGGTCCAGATCGGCCGATGTGTCTGCCACCGAAGCGGAGAATTTAATTTCGTAATCGGCTGGCCATCTGACATTGAGAGCCGACATACTGCTGTCTGCCGACGGCAGCATCTGGATATTCGATGTGCCGATGATCCATCCCGATGTGTCGACATCCACAATCGACGGATTCGTGAGCGTAAGCGTCATGCCGTCGAACGGACTGCTCGAGCGGCCCAGTGTTGCGTCGTCGATCGGCACGTTCCGCAGAAGCGTGTCGACCTTACCATCTCGTGTGCGCGAGACTGTGAACGACTTCGTCGTGTATTGCGGGAACGCTCCCTTTGTGGTGAATCCGACTCTGTATTCAGTGCCGCTGAAAATCATATTCGGATTCGCAATTTCAACCGCCATCGAACCCGTGCCGATGCCCGCCGTCACTTTGTCGAGATTGCCGTCGATCGCCGCTGGAATATACCCGGCTGCCGCAGCATTCGGCGTAACGATCGCGCAATTGATGTCAACGAATTTCACGGATCCGTTCACATCCTCTGTGATGATCTTCGTGCATTCAGTCGGCTGAAGGCCCATCGTCCCATAGTTCGGATCACCCATATTGTACGAAACGACCGCGTAATAATACTTCACTCCGTTTTTCACGGTGTTGTCGATATACGAATGCTGCAATCCCGTGTTGCTGCCGCGCCAGAAGTGTGCGCCGTTGATGCCAACCGGATCCGGTCCCTTGATCGAGTCGATGAGATCGAACTGCGCCAACGGCTTATAATATTTCGGCTGGCCTTTCGAGTCCGTGATCGTCTTGATATCTGTGAAGACCGCTTCCTGGCTGCGATAAACAAGGTAGCCCTCGAAATCCCTCTTCCCTTTCAGGAAGGGATTGCGCGATTCCTCGGCAATTGCATCCCAGTACAGGAACACTTTCTTGTCGCCTGGGACAGCTGTCAGATGCGGCGTGAGAGGCGGCTTCGAGAAATTATAGTTCGCATTGTAAATCGACTGCACGGTCTGCTTGTTGAAGACAACTTGTTCGAGATCGTTGCCGAGGATGAGCGCCATCGAGTAGCGTTCGCGACGTCCCATCTTCAACGGGAACGGACCAGACGAGAACACGATGCTGATGTTCGCGTTCGTGATGCCCGTATCGACGAATCCGCCGATCATTTTACGCCAGATGACCTCGTTGTTCTTCGGCCAGACGCCATTGGGACCCTTGTCGTTCAGAGGCGTGAGCGAAACGGCCGTCAAACCGATCTGATCCGATTCGTCCTTGTCGGTTTCGTCGAAGTTCGGTTCTCCATGTGTCGGCTTGCCGTCGGCTTCGCCTTCATCGGCGTTTACGTATTGGGGATCGAACGGTCCCACGCCGTCGTGACCAAGATCGTCGTTGATCGGCTCGCCGATGTCCCACACGCCGTTTTTGTTCGTATCTTCGAATTTGACCCAGTTGTTATTGTTATCGATATTATCGTCGCGGCGCTCGTCAACCATCCCATCTCCGTCGTCGTCAATGCCGTTCCACGGATTGCCCGGGCTTTCAAGATAGGCATATCCGTAGTATCCCGTTTTCCACACGCCGTATGTCGGATCGCCTTTTCCAAGATGATCCCATGCGTAGCAAAGATCGAGCGCCGTGCTGTAGCTCGCATCGTCGTTGCCGCTGCCTACGCCGCCCACACCCGGATCGGAATAGAATCCGAAGCAGGTGCTGTCGTAATTGTGGTCCGAGATATTCACGATGTCATAATGCCAGAAGACCACATCCTCCGCGAGCACATGCGACCATTGGAATCCGCGGACTTCAACACGAAGACCGAGTCCGCCGCGCCCCGAATCAGATTTGATTGGATAGTACAAATACGGCGGTCGTTTATATTTGCCGTCGTACGAGTCGTCCATGACAAAGAACGTTTCGAAATCGGCATTGTTCACGCCGCGTCCGAAATATCCGTACCAATAGCCGTTCCAACGAGAGTCGACGCCGAGGGCCAGCGGCCACGACGGCGGAAACGTGCTCGTATCCTTGTTGATGGCCGGCGTCTTCACTTTCGATGAGGGATTCATATAGCCGGGCACGGGTTCTATGCCCCAGATCTTGCCGCTCACCGGATCGAGCGGCATTTCTTCGCGATACGATGTCTCAAGCGGATGAATCACCTGATTGTTGCCGGGAGCGGTGATCTGCGCCGAGATCAGCACGCAGACGCCATCGAGATACTGATGCCCCGATTCCTTGGGCCACTCGAGCGAAGGCGCATACGGCCATTGTGCAACCTCGCCGTTGTTGTAGTACATCGTCCGGACCTGGTTTCCATCCATAATGCCCTGGCGACGATACTGATAATCGCCTTTCGGGTCATTCCGGTACTCATTGATACGGGGATCGACCTGACCCTGTGCGCTGAGAAATGATTGTCCGACAATAAGGAGAAAGAAAATTTTCGACAAACGATATTTCATTGTATACTCCTGAAACGTGAACTAGAATCCTAAATTAATACCGAGACGAACCTGTCGCGGCGCCGAGAAACTGTTTGGATTGTTTTGATACTGTTCGATCGTGTTGAGGCCGACGATCTTCTGCGCATTCTGACCCGTAAACAAATCGACATTCGCCCTGCCGCTGGCCGAGTTAACACCGTATTCATTCATCGTGTCGAGCAGGTTGTAGATGAGCAGTGAGATCGAGAAATTCACGCCGCCGAACGAGAGATTCTTTTCTGCGCGAAGATCGAGTGTGTATGTCGATGGCTTGACAGCGCCGTTCTCGAATCGCAGCAGCGACATGCGCGTGTCTTCCGTATAGGGGAATCCGACGCCGTATTGGAAGATCAGGCCGGCTGTCCAGTTGCCCATATCGCCGACAGTCAGATTGAGATTGAGCGTCGAGCGCTGATCCCAGCCGAGCGGAACAAGAACCTTGTTTGTCTCAACCGGCGGATCGCTCTGGTTGTTGTAATAATTCGACAACGGATCTGACGCATCGCCTTCGGCGACCTGATACGTGTAGTCGGCCCTGAGCGAAAAATAATTCGCGAAGCGGCGATCGAACGAAAGAATCAATCCGCGCACCGAACCGTAATCGCGGTTGATGTAGCGGCCATATCTGTCGCCCTCAACCGTCTTGATGATCTCTGTGCCGAGCAGATTGCGGATATCTCGGTAATACACAGTGAAGTCGATGCCGATATTTTCGAAGAGCGACTGCTGCAGACCCAGTTCATAACTCACCGTGCGCTGCGCATCGAGGTCGGGATTTCCCATGAGCGAATTGAGCGTGCCGCCCGAGCGCACAAGGAAATCGGAATTATTGTACAGATTTTCGAATGTCGGGATCTGGAAGAAGTGTCCGTACGAGAAATGGATGATGCCCTGATCGGTGATCGGGAACGACACGCCAAGGCGCGGGCTGACCTGGATTTTTCTCTTCGCACTGCGAAGCAGACCGGCGTCTGCATAATCAGGATTGCGCGAGGGATTCGTCAGATCGACAAGCAGTTTCGCATTCGGATCAAAATAGTCGACGCGAACGCCTGCGTTGATGATCATGTTTTCATATTCCATCTTGTCCTGAAGATATGTGGATGCCTCGATGGGACGCTTGTCGTACATCTGGTTTCCATCTGTTCCAAGGTCTCTGTATCCCATTGTAAAGATCGAATTGCCAAGGCTGTCCGTGACATTTTCAGTGGCATTGATGAGGTTCATGCCGTGATTCAGCAATTGATGCATGCGGCCTTCGACGCCGAACGTGAGCTTGTGTTCCTTCGAGACCTGCGAGGAGATTGAATACTGTCCGATCACTGATTGTGTATTCGCTTCGTACCTGTAGGCTTCATTGCCGCCCGACCGGAATGTGTACGCCGTTTTGGCGCCGCCCAGAGCCGGATCGATGTACCGCGGATCGTACGGATCTTCGTAAAGATAGCCTTTCGAGCGGAACCTGTTCACAGAGAACTTCAACGCCTGGTATGTGCTCTGCGACATGACCTGCTGGATCTGGAACGAATGGATTGTGTTCGTGCTGTAGTTGGTGACGGTGCCGTCGGGCGTGAGCTGGTAATCGTGATTATAGTTCTTGCCCTTGTTGTCTTCCCAGAAATATCCGTAGCTGAACTTCAAATCACCGAGCGAATAGGAGATCTTGGCGTTCGCCGAATATTTCCTGAACGGATCCATCGGTACGAACGCGCTGTCGCCCGTCGCTTTGATCTTGTACACATATCCGTCCTGGTCAGTCACATACCCGGGAAGGGATGAGAAGAAATTGAATTCGTCCTTGATCTGGCTTCCGCCTCCATCGGTCAACGGCGTGATGCTATCCCCCGTATTGAACACGCGGCGGCCGTAGAGATGTCCTTCGTCGTTCTGATAACGTCCCGTGACGAAGAATGTCAGGCGGTTCGACAGAGGCGTCGGACCGCTCAGGCTCGCCTGGAAGTTCTTCGACCGGTTCACATTTAATTTATCGAGATTCTGGAACGTGCTCGTGTGATTCGTATAATAGTCGCCCATATACAGCGACACCGAACCGTGATATTGGTCGCCGCCGTCCTGTGTGACTATATTCACGACGCCCGACATGGCCTGGCCGTATTCAGCATTGAACGTTCCGCTGATCACTTCCATCTCGCGAATCGATGAATTCTCGGGCGTGAATCCGGCGTACCCGTTTGCAGGGTTGTTAATCGGGAGACCGTCGATCAGATAAGCAACCTCGCCGGAGCGGCCGCCGCGGAAGTGTCCGCCCACGACGCCGGCCTGAAGATTGATGATCTGATTGATGTTCTCGACCGGCATGACTTTAATTTCGTCGGACGACACAGTGACCGAGGATGATGTCAGGTCCTTCTGCACAAGCGCGCGCTCAGCCTGAATGATGACTTCCTGGCCGACGACTTCCGTCGAGTTCAATTTGATGTTGATCGGCGTCGTAAGGTCGATCTTCACGATCACATTCTTGATCACGGTCGACTGATACCCCACGATGCTCACTGCGACAGTATATGTGCCGGGAGCGATGTTATTGATATAATAGTCGCCCATCGGATCTGTGGCAGCGCCGATTCGGGTTCCCTGCAGAATCACGGTGGCGCCGATAATCGGCTCACCGGTTTTTGCATCCTTCACGCTGCCTGAAATTTTTCCCGTCTGTCCCGCATGCAGGCCGACAGCGCAGAGCAGGAGGACCGCAATAATTGCTGCAAGGTGCTTATTCATGAATCGATTGAGATAGTAGATTGAATGGTTCATACGTATAGCGCTCTGTTAATTAAAGGATGAGAGGGGGCGTTGCGCCCCCTCTCACGGTTAGACATTACTTCAGGAACATCATCTTCTTGACAGAAGAGAACGAACCGGATTCCAGTTTGTAGATGTACATACCGCTTGCCAGCCGTGATGCATTGAACGTGGCAATGTGGTTGCCGGCTGTCTGCATTTCGTTGACCAGCGTCATGACCTCGCGGCCGAGGACGTCGAATATCTTCAACGTCGTCACGCCCGGCTTGGCCAGTGTGTAGTTGATCTTTGTTGCGGGGTTGAACGGATTCGGATAGTTCTGTTCCAACGCGTAGGCAGCCGGAACAACGCCGCTTTCGGTCACACCGGTGGTCCATTGCGAACCGATCCAGGTATACGACCAGCGGTACATGAACTCCCACGAGTTGTCATTTGCAAGCGGCGAATAGCACAGGATGCAATCGCGTGTTCCGTCTGCCTTGCTGTCGCGATCGTTGATCGCAAAGTCGATCGGGATGCGCATGCCCTCTTTCGGCACGAACAAGCTGTCCGTATGGTCGATCTCAGTGAGTCTTGCGAACGGAATCATCGCTTCGACTGTATAGCCGGCTGTAAACGTCTTCTTCTTCCAGCTGTAGTTGGCTCCCGGATACATCACCACCTGTGCACCGTTATCCAGGAAGATGCGGTTCTGCGAGAAGCGGAAGTGATAATCGGGCGTCTTGCCGTTCGAATAGCTTGCGTGTTTCTTGCCGCGCCAATCGTAGAGACCGATGAAGAGATCCGGGCTGTCCTGATTGTAATCTGTTGCCGCGGTATCGACAGAGACCGTATCGTCGACAACATCGAACGCAACATAGAGATTCGACTGATCGACGGCGAGG
>DATGXR010000302.1:0-5251 GCA_035298825.1 Bacteroidota bacterium | reverse complement strand
CTTACTCACAGGCCAGGAACTGGGCTTCAAAGCGCGCCAGATCCTCGATCGACATCTGGCTCAACACGCCAGGCATCGGCTCTCCGCCATCCTGCAGCGACAAGGCGGCAGTGCCTGTCTGAAGTGTCGATGATGATGATGATGTGGCAAGAAAATCACGCAGCTTCGAAAGCTCACTCTTGATCCAGCGTTTCGTCTCGGCGCCAAGCAATAATTCGCGCAGATCGCCTGCGCCGCCTTTTGGTTCTACAGTGTATGCCCAACCCTTTGCGAAAAATTCTTCCGTTGTGCGAGCGGCCGATTGGTCGAAATGCGAGTTGCGGCGCGTGATGCGTCCGTCGATCGGCGAGAACACGGTGAGTGATTTTCCAGCTTCTTTCATACGCATAATCGCTTCGCCCTTCGCGATCTGCTCGCCTTCGCCTTTTAAGAGCGTGAGCTCGGGCGCCGTGAACATACGCGAGAGGAAATCATCAACACCAAGCCGCACTTTGCCTGAAGGGGAAAGGTTCAGCCATGTATGCGTCTTCGAGAAAAACACGCCTTCCGGAAACCGCATCGATGATGCGGCACGGGCCGTTTGCTGCGTGCGGGCAGAGGCTCCAAGTGGCGCTTCGCCTTTTGCACGGCGAACAAAATAATCGATTCCGAGGAATACGACAATCGTGGCGACGAATAAGAGGACTGTCATTGTCAAAAGCTCCCTTCTTTTCTGTGATCCTGTGAAGAATTTACGGCTGTTGGTCTATTGACTTGCAAGAGACGTGCCAGAAACAGGAGCTGAAAACCTGGCGAATACGATCCATATTCGACATTTTTTTAAGACGCGCTCACAATGAAGTGTTGAGGAATACTACAGTTCAGTCCTCTGGCATTTCGAAATGCGTCAATAAAGTTCGTTTTTTCAACATTCAATGATGTTGAATTTTTCTACAGCGATTGTTTAAGAACTTAACACTTTATTTGAAGTTCAGGACCGATGGGATATTTTTCTCGTCCATTGAGGAAGAATGAATACCGTGTGTCGTGTTGCGAGAGGTTTTTTCAGGAATTCTGTGAGAGATGGAATGCATTACAGCACCACCGGGCGGAACGCCTTTGCAACGGCATCATCCTTCTAAAGAAAGAATGATGCCGTTGCCGGGGGTGAGAAAATTCCTATTTCACATGGCTCAGATATTCGGGAAGCATTTTTTTCCACCAATACCAATCGTGGCCGAATCCGATTCTGTCGTCAAACCAGTGATTGACCTTCTGGGATGTGAGGATATTCGATAATTTTTTGTTTTCGTCCCGACAGTAATCCGCATCCCCCGTGCCTAAAATGATCCCCATCGACCGATAGAGCGAGAGATAGTATTCGTCTTTCAGGCTGGGCATGTAATCCATGGGATTGTTGAAGTAGCAATTCTCGTCATAGTACCCGAAGATGAACTGTTTGATGTCATATGTGCCGCTCATCGAGATCAGGTGCCCGACAAGTTCCGGATGCCTGAATGCGATATTCGCCGCGTGATATCCTCCGAGACTGCAGCCGGCCACGGCAACCTGGGGCGCTCCTGTCTCCTGGCGAGCGAATTCGATGACATCGTTGACGATCATTTTCTCATATCCGTTGTGCGTGCGCACGCGGTCTGCCGGATGGATGTCGTGATTGTACCACGACTCAGTATCGATTCCGTCCGGACAGTAGATCCTCAACAGTCCCTCATCTACCAACGGGGCAATCGCGTCGATGAGCCCGTTGTCTTTGTGCTGAAAGTATCGGCCTTTCGATCGTGGAAACAAAATGACGGGATACCCGGCATGGCCGAAAATCAACATTTCCATTTCCCTGCTCAGATATTTCGTATACCATTTCCGATATTCTTCTTTCATGGTTCCGCTCCTTTATGAAAATTGGAAAGTCCACGCATGGTTCTTGGTGAATATAATAATAATTGTCTCTAAAAGAAGTGAATATTTTTTCAAGACAAATTTATTTCGCCGGTGATTTTTGGCCGGTTGCAACTCAGAAGAAGTTTCGGTAAGATAGAGGAGTTCGCCGTTTTCTGTCAACATACTCCCGGAAAGCATCATGATGAAACGTCTGTTCCTGCTGATCGTTACGCTCGCGCTCTGCCCGTTTGCCCAGGTGAACGCCCAAAAACTCCTGGCCGTCTCCTATGAAGACAGTCTTTATTCCCCGTCCATGAACCGTTATATGCGGTATTCAGTGATTCTTCCTCCGGGATATGCAGAAACATCCGAACGCTATACGACGCTGTATCTTCTTCACGGCTTATGGGGTAACTATCGTGACTGGATCACCAATACCGGAGTCGTTCAGTATGCGTCGGCGTACCGTTTCCTGATCATCGCTCCCGACGGAGGAAACGGATGGTGGACAAATTCGAAAGACGTCAGATATGCGAAGTACGAGGATTTTATCATGAATGACCTTATCCCTGCCGTCGATCTTAAATACCGGACGCTCGCCACTCGGCACGGCCGTGCGATCGCAGGTCTTTCGATGGGAGGCTATGGAGCGGCAAAATTCGCGATCCGTTATCCCGGTTCGTTCTTCTATGCCGCAAGTTTCAGCGGCGCACTGTCCGCCATCTCATCGCTCGAGGAGGCCATGCGCACGGATGATCCCAATTCGGTCTACGTGAAATCTCGCACCGACGCGTTCGGCGCCACGCGCAGCAACCAGTGGACGCGCAACGATGTTTTTGCGCTTCTCGACAGCGCCGATGCAAAACAGCTTCCGTACTTCTACGTCTCTGTCGGACACAGCGATTTTCTCCTCGACGCATCGCTCGAGTTCGGCACGAAGCTGCGCCGCAAAGGCGCCGCATACGAATTTCATGAAACCATCGGGACGCATGACTGGCTCTTCTGGGATCGGGAAATCAGAACGGTGCTCGACAAACTTGAACGGTACGATCCCTTGAACGTAAAATAATATTCTTCGCGCATGGCTCGAAAACGCACACGGTCATCGGATGCGCCGCTGAGAAACATGATTCGTCTTCTCGGCAATCTGCTCGGCGAAGTGATCGTCGATCAGGAAGGCATCGGCTTGTTCGAACTCGAAGAACAGATCAGAACAACGACCAAGGCGCTCAGAAAAAAACATTCGCGCACGTTGCAGACGCGCCTCCGAACGATGATCGCCGGCATGGGTGCGCCCGTGATGTCAAAGATCGTCCGCGCGTTCACGATCTATTTTCAGCTTGTCAATATCGCCGAACAGCGCTACCGCCTCAGCCGGCTCACACAGCAGTCGTTCGGCGAACCGGCGCAATTTCCAAAAGGCTCCGTTCGCCATACGCTCGATGCGCTCAAACGCGACGGTGTCACGGCCGACGAGCTCGCCGAGATTCTTTCTCGCCTGAGACTGAAGCCCGTCTTCACTGCGCATCCGACGGAGGCGCTCCGCCGCACGGTGCTCGAGAAGCATTCGAAGATCTGGTCACTGCTCGGCGAGCTTCAGGCGCCGGAGCTCAGACCGGATCTCAAGAACGATCTTGTTCGCGAACTGAAAGGCCGGATCACGAGCCTGTGGCAGACTGAAGAAACACGCTCGTACGAAATCACTCCGCTCGACGAAGTCAGCCACGGCCTCCATTTTTTCAAGACGACAATGACGCGTGCCATTCCCGCATACTACAGGGAATTTGAACGCTCGCTCGCGGCGGTGTATCCCGAATTCACGGGACGTGTTCCGTCATTCATCCGCTTCGGATCCTGGATCGGCGGCGACAGGGACGGCAATCCCTTTGTGACTTCCGCGATCACCTGGCAGGCGCTCGTGCGCCATACGCAGACCATCTGCGACTGCTATCTCGACATGCTCGATGCCCTGTACCACGAACGGAGCGAATCGGCGAAGATCGTCGGCGTGAGCGCGGAACTTCTTGAGATCGTGAACGACGGATACTCGCGCGGCAAACAGTCGCATCCGAAATTCATCCGGAACCAATCCGAGGTCTATCGCAGGTTCATCGCGCTGATGCATCTGAAACTCTCGAATTTCAGGAACAACGTCGCAGGGGAAGTTAAAGCCTACGACAATACTTATCGCTCCGCCAGGGAATTCATCGACGATCTGATCGTGTTTGATGACAGCCTCAGGGCTCACAAGGGAGCGGTGATTGCAGACGGACTTCTGAAGGACCTCATCCGGCTGGCCGAAACATTCGGCTTCCATCTCGCCTCACTCGATGTACGCCAGCATCGCGCCGTGCATACGCAGACGATTTCCGAAATCGCCGCATCGAACGGAATTCAGTATTCAACATTCTCCGACGACGAGCGCGCCGCCTGGCTCACATCGCAGCTTCTTTCCAATGAGTGTGTTCGTGCGGACGAATCTGCACTCTCTGATCAAAGCCGCGAAACATTTTCGGTCTTCCGCACGATCGCGCAGGCACACACACGCATTGCGCGGCGATCGATCGGATCGTATATCGTGAGCATGACGAAATCCCCGGCGGATATTCTTGAAGTCCTTTTTTTGATGAAACTCACCGGGCTCTTCATCGAGCGTGACGGCACGGTGACAAGCTCCCTGCACGTCGTGCCGTTATTCGAAACGATCGACGATCTCCGCGGCTCTTCCGATCTGATGAGCGCGCTGTATACGAATCCCGCATACAGTCTCCACCTCGATTCGCGCAAACGGCTTCAGGAGATGATGGTCGGTTATTCGGACAGCGGGAAGGACGGCGGGATCATCACATCGAACTGGGAGCTGTATCATGCCCAGCGTCGTCTTGCTTCGCTTGCGCGCGAGCATAGGGTGGACTGGATGTTCTTCCACGGCCGCGGCGGCACCGTGGGCCGGGGCGGCGGTCCCGAGTATGAAGCGATCGCTTCCCTTCCCTCGCAGTCGGTCAACTATAAAATCAAGATCACTGAACAGGGCGAAGTGATCGCGCTCAAGTACGCGTACGAGGAAATCGCACAGCGATCGCTCGAATTGTCGTCTTCAGCACTGCTTGCCGTGCATGCGCGCAAGCCCCATCCCGAATTTGCCGAACGTCAAAGTGCATTTCACAAGGCGATGGATGAGATCTCACGCTTCAGCCTCGCATCGTACCGGCGCACCGTGTACGGGCAACCGGAATTCGTGCAATATTTTCTGCAGGCCACGCCGCTGCGCGAGATCTCGCGTCTCAATATCGGATCGCGTCCCGCACGACGAACCGTTTCGGAACGAATCGAAGATCTGAGGGCCATTCCCTGGGCGTTCAGTTGGATGCAG
>DATGXR010000301.1:0-1731 GCA_035298825.1 Bacteroidota bacterium | reverse complement strand
GAGGATGCAACGTGCGGCGATTCGGCATCACATATTTGATCACGGGGATCTGCATCGCCATGGCGCTGCTGTCGTCGTGCAAGGACGACAATACGGTGAACAATCTCAACGACATTGTGTTCCCCGATTCGAACATCAGCTATGATCGGACCATCCAGCCATTGTTCAACATTGCCTGCACGTACAGCGGATGTCACGACACGAAAACGATGGCGGGCAACCTCGACCTCACAACGTTTTCCGGAATCCGCCAGCGCTACTTCGACGTCGTCATTCCGCGCGATACGACGCTGAGCCATCTTGTCTGGCGTATCGATGGAAAATACGGCCTCACCCCCATGCCTCCGACACGCGCCCTGACGCTGAATCAGCGACAGGGATTGAAAAAGTGGATCCTCGAAGGAGCGACCGATACGGTGAAATAACGGAAACGGCCCGCCAAGTGCACAAGTCACTTCCGGGCCGTTCGCCATTCAGGGCTGGAGACGCCAATGCGCGCCGCGCCAGAGACTGATCAATACAGGAACATCGGTTTGCCGAACACGTGCGAGACCTTCGGACGATAATGTTCCACATCATACAGCTCGTCCACATCAACGCGCTTCACACCCTGCGTCAACGTTTCGATCGGCACCGTGGTATACTTGCCGCCCTTCAGCGCGACGAGCTTTCCAAATTCCTTCCGCAGCACAAGATCCGTTGCAAGGCTTGCATAGCTGATCGCGACCATGCGATCGAGCGCGTCGGGTTCGCCCGAGCGCATCAGGTATGCCACTTTCTGATAGACTGTGTGCACGCCGAATTTTTGCTTGATCTGTTCCTCGAGATATTCCCCGATGCCGCCCAGCTTGCGATGACCGTACGCATCTTCCGGACCTGTCTCATGAACGTCGCCGCCGACTGCATGCGCACCTTCAGAGACCGTCATGATGGCGTAATTGCTCGGATTGCGTTTCTTGTCTTCAAGCAGATATTTTGCGAGACGATCCAGATCGAACGGCACTTCCGAAATCAGCGCGCGATCCACACCCGCAAGATACGCCGAGACAAGCGATGTCTCACCAGAGTTGCGTCCAAACAATTCAACGACCGCGATGCGTTCGTGCGAACCGGCCACCGTGCGCAGATTCGTGATGAAATCGACGGAGCGTGTCACTGCCGTCGAGAAGCCGATGCAGTAATCAGTTCCGAACACGTCGTTATCCATCGTCTTGGGAATCGAGACAACCGGCACGCCCTGCTTGTGAAGATGGAACGCGTAGCTCTGCGTGTCGTCACCGCCGATCGCGATCACGACATCGATTTTATTGTGCGAGATCACTTTCAACACGTGCGGCGTGAAGTCGACTTTGTCGTCGTCGGCGAGCTTGTCGTATTCAGGCTGCCATAAGTGATTCGGGATATCGGCTTTTTTCACCTTCGAAGGATTCGTGCGCGATGTGTGAAGGAACGTGCCTCCCGTGCGATCGACGACGCGCGTGTTGCCCTTGTTCAGATGGATGATGAAGTTGCTGTTATCGCTCGCATTAAAATCATAATTAAGCAAACCGCCCCAGCCTCGGCGGATGCCGATCACTTCTGCGCCCTGATCAACTGCACGATAAACGACTGCTTTAATGCAGGGATTAAGTCCGGGGACATCGCCGCCGCCTGTCAAAATACCGATGCGCATATTGTCAAAACCTCCTCAGGTTGATCATTAAGATGCTGCTGTTTGATGAAAGAGTAGAG